>CADCPJ010000052.1 GCA_902803245.1 uncultured Lachnospiraceae bacterium
CCCGAAATCACAGCGAAAACCATTCAGAAAACCAGTTCTCTGCCTGATTTTCACTCTGATTTCAGGGGTGCTGAATAGTTACAATTTTTTGACAGCGCGATCAGCTCGTGCGATGCGATATCGATACTGGAGGAATAAGAAGTGGAAAAGTATGGAGTAAATGAACTGAGAAAGATGTTCCTTGATTTCATGGAGAGTAAGGGACACCTCGCGATGAAATCTTTCTCACTGGTGCCTCACGGTGACAATTCCGTGCTGCTCATCAATGCGGGCATGACCCCGCTGAAGCCTTATTTCACGGGAGCGGAGGTTCCGCCGCGGCGCCGCGTCGCGACGTGCCAGAAGTGCATCCGCACAGGAGATATTGACAACGTAGGGCACACCGCGCGGCACGGCACGTTCTTCGAGATGCTCGGAAACTTCTCCTTCGGAGATTACTTCAAGACCGAGGCCATTCACTGGACATGGGAGTTTCTAACGAAGACCGTGGGCCTTGACCCGGAGAGACTCTATCCGTCCGTATATCTCGACGACGATGAGGCATTCGCGATCTGGCGCGACGAGATCGGGGTTCCGGAAAACCGCATTTACAAGTTCGGCAAGGAAGACAATTTCTGGGAGCACGGAGCAGGACCCTGCGGACCCTGCTCGGAAGTCTACTACGACAGAGGCGAAGAAGACGGCTGCGGCAAGCCTGACTGCGCTCCGGGCTGCGACTGCGACCGCTACATGGAGATCTGGAACGACGTCTTCACACAGTTTGAAAATGACGGCAAGGGCAACTACACGACCCTCGCCCAGAAGAACATCGACACGGGCATGGGCCTCGAGAGACTGGCCGTGGCGGTTCAGGACGTGGACTCGATGTTCGATATCGACACGATCAAAGCCCTCCGCGACAAGGTCTGCGAGGTGGCAGGTGTCAGGTACAAGGTGGACGCGGACACGGACGTCTCCGTCCGCATCATTACCGACCACATCCGCTCCGCGACATTCATGATTTCCGACGGCATCACCCCGTCCAACGAGGGCAGGGGATATGTCCTTCGGAGACTCATCCGGAGAGCGGCCCTCCGCGGAAAGAAGCTCGGAATCGAGGGGCCGTTCCTCGCTGAGCTCGCCGGAACCGTGGCCGATACCTCCAAGGAAGGTTACCCGGAGCTCGAAGAGAAGTTCACATTTATACACGACGTCCTCGCCTCCGAGGAGGCCGCCTTCGGCAAGACCATCGACCAGGGCCTCCGCATTCTGGGCGACAGGGAGAGGGAGCTGGCAGAGAGCGGGGAGAAGGTGCTCTCCGGCGAGAAGGCATTTGAGCTCTACGACACCTACGGCTTCCCGCTCGACCTCACCCGGGACATCCTTGAGGAGAAGGGCTGTTCCGTGGACGAGGAGGGCTTCAAAGAGAGCATGCAGGCGCAGAAAAAGCGCGCCAAGGAAGCCCGCGCCGTCACGAACTACATGGGCGCGAAGGCGACCGTCTACGATGACATCGAAAGCGGTGTCACCTCCGTGTTCACCGGATACGACGAGCTTGAGAGCGACGGCCGGATCCTCATCCTCACCACAAAGGTCGACGAGGACAACTACGGTGAAATCGTTCAGGCGCTCGCGGACGGGGACGAGGGGACCGTCATCTGTGACAGGACTCCTTTCTACGCCACTATGGGCGGCCAGATCGGCGACACGGGCGTGATCACGACCCCGGACGGCACATTTGCGGTAAATGAGACCATCTCCCTCCGCGGAGGAAGGATCGGAATGAAAGGCTCCGTTACGAGCGGGACGATCCGGCAGGGAGTCGAGGCGCATCTTGCGGTGGACCGCAAGGAGCGCATGGCGACCGCCGACAACCACAGCGCGACCCACCTCCTGCAGGCCGCACTCAAGCAGGTCCTCGGCGACCACGTGCAGCAGAAGGGCTCCTACGTGGACCCGAAGAGGCTCCGCTTCGACTTCGTCCATTTCAAGCCGATGACGGAAGAGGAGATCGCTGAGGTGGAGGAGATTGTAAATGACAGGATCCGCGAGGGTCTTGCCGTCTCCACGGAGGTGATGTCCATCGACGACGCGAGGAAGACCGGCGCGATGGCCCTCTTCGGCGAAAAATACGGGGAAAACGTGCGGGTCGTCTCCATGGGAGATTTCTCCAAGGAGCTGTGCGGCGGAACGCATGTCACAAATACGGGCGAGATCCAGGCCTTCAAGATCGTCTCCGAGTCCGGCATAGCGGCCGGCATAAGAAGAATTGAAGCCTTGAGCAGCCGCGCCGTCTTCGACTTCTACAAGGAGGAGGAGAGAGAGCTCCATTTGGCCGCAAAGGCCTTAAAAAGCGCTCCGCAGGATGTCCTTACAAGGATCGAGCACCTGATGAAGGAGCTTCGCGACGCGAACTCCGAGATCGAATCCCTGAAGGCGAAAGCCGCACAGGCGGAGATGGGAGACGCGGCATCGGAGGCGGAAGAAGTAAACGGCGTCAGGGTTCTTGTCCGCAGTCTGAAGGACGTGGACATGAACGGGATGCGGAATCTCGGAGACTCCCTGAAAGAACAGCTCGGAGAGAGCGTCGTCATTTTGGCCTCCGCCGCAGGGGGCAAGGTGAGCCTCATGGCGACGGCAACGGACGGCGCGATCAGGAAGGGCGCACATGCCGGCAATCTCGTGAAGCTGGCTGCACCGATCGTGGGCGGAGGCGGAGGCGGACGCCCGAATATGGCACAGGCCGGCGGGAAGGATCCCTCGAAGATTGCCGAGGCACTCGAGGCGGCAAAAAAAGCGGCGATTGAGCTGCTCGGATAAAGGGAAAACGGAATGCCCTGCGCAGGAAAGACCATTTCGCTTACGACTGCGACCCTTCCTGGGGACTGAAAAAAGTGATTGACGGGGCACGCCTTTTGTGTGATAATATCATCTGTTCATGTTCTATGTGAATAAAGAATAACCCCAGAAAGGTTTGGGGGGAGGTGAATTCGAGTTTATGGCAAACGTAATTGTCAAAGAGGGCGAGTCCCTCGACAGTGCACTGAGGAGATTCAAGCGGAGCTGTGCAAAGGCAGGCATCCAGCAGGAGATCCGCAAGCGTGAGCATTACGAGAAGCCGTCTGTGCGCCGCAAGAAGAAGTCTGAGGCAGCCAGAAAGCGCAAGTACAACTAAAAGTATTAGTCCCCGGTCGCGTGATCGGGGACTTTTCTTAACTTTTGCGGCCAATACGCCTGTGCATCCTTGCTTCATCCCCATGTGCTGTGTTAAGATGGAAGTCCTGCCGTGCATAAGCACAATATGTTGTAGGGAAATGAAATGTTTTGGTAAATATTCAGCACCCCTGAAATCAGAGTGAAAATCAGGCAGAGAACTAGTTTTCTGAATGGTTTTCGCTGTGATTTCGGGGCGGACAAGACGCAGAGCG
>CADCPJ010000053.1 GCA_902803245.1 uncultured Lachnospiraceae bacterium
CCCGAAATCACAGCGAAAACCATTCAGAAAACCAGTTCTCTGCCTGATTTTCACTCTGATTTCAGGGGTGCTGAATAGTTACAAATTCTCCATTCGCTCGAGATATGTCTTAACGTCCTTGGGGCTGATGCTCCGCTCAATCCTTCCGTCCGGGTAAACCCGCTTTGTTGAGGCGGCTGCCCCGAAGGCGGCGATCGTCTCCAGTTCCTCCATGATGAGGATATTGTAGAGGCACTCCCTGCCGGGAGAGGCAAAGCCCGTGTTCTCCAGATTCCCGCGCATGTTCTTCTGGCGGTAGAGGTAGTAGGGCTCCATTCCCATCCGCTCCGCGGCATCCGACGCGATGTCCATAATCTCCCCGGAGTTCTCGAGGGAATATCCGCGGAAATCCCCGCGGTCCGCCATATCCCCGTCCTTCATCCTGTCCTCAAGGATGTTCAGCTTCAGCCTCGAGGCCCTCTTCACCGCAAGCGAGTGAACCGTCAGCGAGTCCGGCCCGAGGGCGATGATCTCTTCGCAGGTGCGCCGCACCTCCTCCTCGCCCTCGCCCGGAAGGCCGAGGATGATGTCCATGTTGATGTTGTCAAAGCCCGCTTCCCTTGCCATATGGAAGGCACGGACCGTGTCCTTTGCCGTGTGCCTTCTCCCGATGAGTTCAAGCGTGCTGTCGTTCATGGTCTGGGGGTTGACCGATATGCGGGTCACCCCGTGATTCTTAAGGACGCGAAGCTTGTCCGCGGAAAATGAATCGGGCCGCCCCGCTTCCACCGTATATTCCAGCGTGCCGGTAAGGTCCCAGATCTCCTCGATCCGGGAGAGCAGGCGGTCAAGCTGCGCTGCCGCAAGGGACGTGGGCGTCCCCCCGCCGATGTAGACCGTGGTGGGACCTTTGTTCCACCCCTCCTTCATCATCGCATCGTGCCGGACATGCATCTCGCGCACGACTGCGTCCAGATACCCGTCCGCCCGTTTCTCCCACAGGGATATGGGGCTTGAGGAAAATGTGCAGTAGAGGCAGATCGAAGGGCAGAACGGGATATGCACATAGAGGCTGTAGCTCTTTTCGCCGATTGGCAGCCTCTCAAGGATCGCCTTCTCCTTAGACGCAATCCGGACGGCCAGTTCCGTCTTCTCCGGGGACACGAAGTTCTCCCGCAAAAGGACGCGCCCCGCCTCCTTAAGGCTCCCCCCGTCTCTTAAAACCTTAAGGGGAATGCGGACGGGACGAATGCCGGAGAGCATGCCCCATGGGAGGTCCCTCCCTAAGTAGTCCCGAAGGCTCTCATACAGCTTCCTCTTAAGGGCGTCCTTCGCCTCCTTTCTTAAGGAGGGCTCGTAAGGAGGGATCTCCACGCGGATCATCAGGTCATACTCCCCGCCGCGCTCCTCATATTCCTTTTGGGAGAAGACGGAGACGTCGTCATCCGGAAAAAAGCTCTTCACGAGGGAGTGGAGATCGTAAAAAAAGTCCTCCCGGTCCGCACAGATACCGATCTTCACAGCAGATAGTCCTCATTGCCCTTCTCAAGCCCAAGCACCGTCGCCCGGCCGTGTCCCGGGCAGACCTCCGTGTCGGGAGGCAGTTCGGCAAAGAGGCGCTTAAGCGACCGGAAGAGCTCTCCGGCATTTCCCGTGGGCAGGTCCGTGCGGCCCATTCCCCTGAAAAAGAGGGTGTCCCCGCTGAAGAGGACTTTGTCCTCCGGAGCATAGTATGAAACGCTCCCGGCCGTGTGTCCGGGGGTTCCGATCACGCGGAAGGTCCTGCCGATGAGGGAGATCTCCTCGTTGTCCTTTAAGTACACGTCCGGCGCGATGGGGTCGTGCTCCCCGAGAAATGACCCGTTTAAGGAACTGTCCTCCACCATGGCCCGCTCGTGTTCGCCGATATAGACAAGGCAGTCCGGATATCTCTTCTTCAGTTCATTCACCGCAAGGATGTGGTCGTAGTGGCCGTGGGTGAGAAGGATCGCCCGGGGCAGGGCGCGGAGCTCCTCAAGGGCCCCCGCGATCTCACCCGCGTCATCGCCCGGATCGACGATTACGGCTTCTCTCCCGTCCTCCCCGTCGCGGAGAAGATAGCAGTTGGTCTCAATCGGCCCGACAACAAGTTGTTCGATCCACAGTTTTTCAGCCATGCCTTACTTTTCCTTTTCTTAGAGGCGTCAGCCCGTCTTTCTCTCGATATCAAGTACGCTCGGGATGCGGCGGATCTGCGAGATCAATGAGCTGAGCTCCTCGACCGAGTGAACCGCGAAGCTCAGCTCCATCGTGGCCGTCCCGTGCTTGCTGGTTCGGACGTTCAACTGTCCGATGTCGATATGGCGCTCCGAGAAGATGCGCGACACGTCGACGAGGAGGCCCGTCCTGTTGTCCGCGTAGATGTTGATCTCCGCGGCATAGGTGCTTCCGCCCTTTTCGTCCTCGGAGATCAGCCACTCCGCCTCGATGAGGCGGTCCCTGTCCATCTCCGACATGCTGAGGATGTTGATGCAGTCCGTCCGGTGGACGGTCACTCCGCGTCCTCTCGTGACGTACCCGACGATCTCGTCTCCCGGGATCGGGCTGCAGCATTTTGCAAAATGAACCGCGACGTCGTGAATTCCCTTGACGACGATGCCGCCTTTCGATCCTTTGCGGACGAGCGGCAGGCGGTCCCTGTTCTCGGCTGCCGCCTGGAGGACCTCCTCGTCGGTCACTTTCTTCCTGTTTTCCTTCTCGTACTGGTCGATCAGCTTGTTGACGACCTGCCCCTCCTTGAGGCCTCCGTGCCCGATGGCCGCAAGCACGGATTCCCAGTCGCGGAAGCCGTATTTCTGCATGACTCCCTGCTGGTACTCCGGCACAAGAAGTGTGCCAAGGGCGTAGCCCTTCGCCTTCGCGTACTGGGCAACAAGCTCCTTGCCGTGCTCGATGTTGTCGACCTTCAGCTCCTTGCGGAACCACTGGTTGATCTTGTTCTTCGCCTGCGTGCTCTTTACGATCTTCAGCCAGTCGCGGCTCGGGCCCTTGGAGTTCTGGGAAGTGATGATCTCCACCCGGTCCCCGTTTTTTAAGACATAGTCCACCGGCACGAGCTTTCCGTTCACCCGCGCGCCGATCATCTTGTTCCCGACCGCGGAGTGGACGCTGTAGGCGAAGTCGATCGTGCAGGACCCGTTCGGGAGCGTCTTCACGTCGCCCTGCGGCGAGAAGCAGTACACGCTCTCCGAGAAGAGGTCGAGGTCGGACTTGAGGAGCGACATGAATTCCTTGTTGTCCGAGGAGTCCTGCTGCCACTCGAGAATCTGGCGGAGCCAGGTGAGCTTCTCCTCCTCCTGGTTGCCGGAGACACTGCGGCCGCTGGAGGCCTCTTTGTATTTCCAGTGCGCCGCGATACCGTATTCCGCCACGCGGTGCATCTCGTAGGTCCGGATCTGTATCTCGAACGGCGTGCCGTCCCTGCCGATGACCGTCGTGTGCAGCGACTGGTACATGTTCGGCTTCGGCATCGCGATGTAGTCCTTGAATCTCCCCGGGATCGGCTTGTAGAGCTCGTGGATGATGCCGAGGGAGGCATAGCAGTCGCTCACGGAATCCACGATGATGCGGATCGCGAAGAGGTCATAGATCTGGTCCAGGGTCTTGTCCAGGTTTACCATTTTCTTATAAATGGAGAAATAGTGCTTGACCCTGCCCGAAATATCCGCCTTGATGCCCGCCGCCTCGATGTGCTTCTGCACCTCCTCCACGATGTCGTCGACGAATTCCTCTCTCTGCATCTTTCTGGCGTTCACTTCGTCCACCAGCTCCTGGTAGACGCCGGGCTTCCAGTATTTCAGCGCCAGGTCGTCGAGTTCCGTCTTGATCCGGGAGATGCCGAGCCTCTGGGCGATCGGGGCATAGATGTCCATCGTCTCCGAGGCCTTCTCCAACTGCTTCTCCCTCCGCATGTATTCGAGGGTCCGCATGTTGTGGAGGCGGTCCGCCAGCTTGATGATGATGACGCGGATGTCCTTTGCCATGGCGAGGAACATCTTCCGGAGATTCTCGGCCTGGATCTCCACCTTCTCGACCTTGTAGTCCACCTGGCCGAGTTTGGTGACGCCGTCAACGAGCAGGGCGACGTCGTCGCCGAATTCCGCCCGGATCTCCGTCACGGTCATGGCCGTGTCCTCCACCACGTCGTGGAGCACGCCTGCGCAGATGGTCTCCTTGTCCATCTCGAGGTCCGCGAGAATGATTCCCACGCAGAGCGGGTGGATGATATAGGGCTCCCCCGACTTCCTCTTCTGGTCCTTGTGGGCACGAGCCGCGACGTGATAGGCCTTCTCGATGAGGCTCATGTCGTCGGACGGGTGGTAGCGGAGAACCCTGCTTTTCAGCGCCTCGTAGAGCTGCTCCGGAGAAGTGAAGTCCTCGGGGGTGCTTAAGACGCCTTCCTTCTTCCTGTTTATCCTGCGGGCATCCCGGGAAAGCCCCAAAGCTTCAGGGGCGCTCTTCGCTGTCTGTTCATTTTTCATCACAGCACTGCTTACGGGCATAGGATGCACTCTCTCCTTATCGGTTTATTTTCCGTCGTAGGACACGACGCTCTCCACGTCATACTTCTTAAGCCTGTCGCGGCCGTTTAAGCCTTTGAGTTCAAGCAGGAAGACCATCTTCACGACTTCGCCTCCGAGTCTTTCGACCAGCTTCGCCGCAGCTTCAACCGTCCCGCCGGTGGCGATCAGGTCGTCGATGAGGACCACCTTGTCGCCCGGCTCGATCGCGTGCTTGTGGATCTCGACGGTGGAC
>CADCPJ010000054.1 GCA_902803245.1 uncultured Lachnospiraceae bacterium
CCCGAAATCACAGCGAAAACCATTCAGAAAACCAGTTCTCTGCCTGATTTTCACTCTGATTTCAGGGGTGCTGAATAGTTACAAATAACGATAACCGCGTTAATGTACCGGCACTTTTTGAGGGAGGAACATCAAGATGACACACGCCTTTGAACACCGAATGAGGAACCCGATCATTCCGGGATTTTACCCGGATCCCTCCATCTGCAGGGTGGGGGAGGATTTCTATCTCGTCTGCTCGAGCTTTGAGCTCTACCCCGGAATACCGGTCTTTCACAGCAGGGATCTGGCCAACTGGGAGCAGATCGGCTGCTGTATGACGGCGGAAAACGGCTTTCACGTCCACGGCGATATGGGATGCGGCGGTGTGATGGCGCCGACGATCCGCTACCATGACGGGGTATTCTATGTGATCAACTGCAACTTCGCGGACAGGGGAAATTTCTATGTGACCGCGACGGACCCGAGAGGGCCGTGGTCTAAGATCCACTGGATCGAGGACATCCCGGACATCGACTGCTCGCTCTTCTTCGACACGGACGGGAGGTCCTATCTCGTGAGCCCCGGAGATGATCCCATGGAGGACAACGGGAGGGCGATCTTCCTCACGGAGTACGATCTGAAGGAGGGAAAGGCAAAAGGGGAAAGGAAAAAGATCTGGAACAGCGCCTTAAGGGGCGCATCGTCCCCTGAGGCCCCCCACATCTATCACATCGGGGATTATTATTACCTGATCATTGCGGAAGGCGGAACGGAGCACTACCACTCGGTCGCGGTGGCCAGATGCCGCGAGGTGGACGGATGGTATGAGGGGAACCCCGCGAACCCGGTGATGACCCACAGGCATCTCGGCTATACGTACCCCATCGACAACGTGGGTCACGCGGACCTCGTGGATACCCCGGGCGGAAACTGGTACGCGGTGATGCTGGCCTCGAGAATTATTGATGGACAGCACAAGAATCTGGGGCGCGAGACATATATCTGCCCCGTGGCCTTTGAGCGCGGATGGCCTTACTTCAGCCCGGGAAGCGGGAAGATGGAGTGGGAATACCCGGCGGATCCCGCCCTGCCCTGGACCGAGTATCCGGGCGAGGCGGACAGAGACGACTTTGTGAGCGGGGAGCTCGCTCTTTACTGGAGCTTCTGGGGCACACCCTATGAGGACTTCTGGGAGATCCGGGACAGCCGCCTGCGCCTTAAGTGCCTGCCCCGCCCGATGGCGAGGAAGCTGAGCGGCTTCCACCCGGGCGAGGTGAAGATCGTGAAGGACGACTGCATCAGCTTCCTTGCGCGCCGTCAGAGAAGCGTCGACTTTGACGTCCGTCTCCATATGGCTTTCGCCCCCGCAGGGAGGGAGGCGGCGGGCCTTATGGTCATGCAGGCGTCGAATCACCAGCTCCGCCTCGAGAAGGCGCTCAAGGACGGGAAGGAGATCCTTCGCCTTGTCCAGGTGACGACAAAGCAGAAAGGCCTGCCGTTCCTCCCCGGATATGAGGCGGACACGACGGAGACGGTCCTTCATGAAGAGGAGGCCGGAAAAGGAGACCTCTATATAAAGCTTGAGGTCCGCGGACAGAACTATGATTTCTATGCGGGTCCGGATGAGGAGAATCCCGATGCTTTCTATCTCCGCGCAGACGGCAGGGTCATCAACCCGGAGGAGGTCGGCGGCATGGTCGGCACCATGATCGGGATGTTCGCCACGGCAAACGGAGAGGTGAGCGGAAACGCAGCGGAATTTGACTATTTTGAGCTGAAGAATCTCTGATCAGGGCATCTTTTTCCGGCATCATAAAAAGAGACGCCACCGCAGTGAAAAGAGCAAGGAGAATCATAAGAATATGGGGTATGTAGTAACAAGCTCCTTTTTTGAGTACGTCAAGAAGGACCTGCAGGGACTGCCCGAGAGGGGCAAGCCGGTGAATGTGAATCCGCTCCTCCGCGCGAGGGTAAAGAAAGTCTCCCCGGAGGAACTGCACGCCAATCCGGACGACGAATTCTCCATGGACACGATCGGGCCGAATGACTCCATCATCAGCAACTACTGCCAGATAGCGAGGAGAGAATACTCGCTCAGCGAGGCGGTGTATGATGAGCCGATCATTGTGAACAAGCTGGAGCGCGACGGCTATCTGATCCTGAACGGCCACCACCGCTGGGCCGGCGCGATCATGGCGCACGTCCCGAAGGTGAGAATTGCCATAGTAAATCCCGGCAGGAGATGACCAGGTTCTTTGAAAGGAACACATAAAAATGAGCAAGGATCAAGAAAATCTGTTTTCCCGGCTCTTCCGCGCGGCTGCGAAGGAGAAAAGAGTGCTGGAGCGGCGCATCCGGGAAATGCGAAGCGCTGACAACACGAGATTTCTTATCGCGAAGGGAAGGAAGACGGTGCGGGAGCTGGATACGAACAGCCGGCAGGCCGTCATCCTCCAGCACAGGATACTGCTCCGGCTTATGAAGGAGAACGAGGACACGGAGTACGGCAGAAAGCACCATTTTGCAGAGATTCATACGGTGGAGGAATACAAGGAGAAGGTTCCCTTCTCCTCCTACGATGACTATGAGCCGTATATCAGGCGCATGATGGACGGGGAGGAGGGCCTCATCTCTGCCCGGCCTCCCAGATACTATGCCCTGACTTCAGGGAGCATCGGAACTCCCAAGTACATTCCCGTCTCCGGGGAGGAACTGGATAAGTACGCCAAATATTCTGCGGAAATGGCTTTCGGCGTCGCGGATGAGTATTACCGGAACACCACCGGAAAGGGGGTCCCTGTCGGACCGGGCTTAAACGCGATTGAGATGAGAGTGAAGCCGACCGCATCCGGCGTGAAGCGGGGAGCCATCTCCGGCACGCTCATGCACTCCGTAAAAGACTTTATTCCGAACCTCCTCACCGTTCCCTGGGAAGTGGTCTGTCCGGACGGAGAAATGGACATGAAGTATTTAAAGACCCGCTTTGCCCTCGCGCGGCGCGACCTTGTCTTCATGGATTCCGCCTTCATGACAAACCTTGTGGATCTGATGGACTACATAAAGGACAACTATGAGATGCTCTGCAAGGACATCTACCACGGGCGCATCAATAAGGAAGTGAAGGTTCCGGAACAGGTCCGGGAAATTCTCGGGAAGGAGTTAAAGCCTGACAGGCAAAGAGCCAGGGAGCTCTTAAGGGAGTTCCAGGACGGATTCGACGAGCCGATCATCCCGCGGATCTGGCCGAGAATGAGCTGGATCGGCGGCATCGGTACGGGGGGCTTTTTCCCCTACGCGAAGCGCATGCGCAAATACAGCGGAAAGACCATCCCGTTCAACAATCTGTGCTATGCGGCATCGGAGTCCTTCATGGCCGTTGCCAGGCATATGGGAGACGAGTCCTATGTCCTTCTTCCGGACGGGGGATTCTATGAATTCATACCCGTAAGAGCGGAGAATC
>CADCPJ010000055.1 GCA_902803245.1 uncultured Lachnospiraceae bacterium
CGCAGAAGAAGCATGTCCGGCTGCCTCTGCGGAGGAAACTCCGGCCGCAGAAGAAGCATGTCCGGCTGCCTCTGCGGAGGAAACTCCAGCCGCAGAAGAAGCATATCCGGCTGCCTCTGCGGAGGAAACTCCGGCCGCAGCGGAGACGGCGGAACCAGCCGCTGAGCCGCAGGCCTCCAAGGCCGCTCCTAATGAGGAGAAGGCAGAAGAGCCGAAACGCCAGTCTGTTCCCCCGGCGGGAACGCACAGGCCCGGAAGCGTGCCGCCTGATGAGCCTCCGAAAAAGGCCCACACAGGGCTTCTGATCGCTCTCATACTCGTTTTCACCGCAGCAATCGTGGCTTCCTGTATTCTCTATATCAGGTTCTTCGTGCCGAAGGAAATCCACGTCAGTGCGCCAAGCCTTGACCTGAGAGTCGGAGACACAGCGAAGCTGGAATACATCATTCTTCCCGCAAGCGCAGACAACCTCGAGGTCGGATGGGCTTCATCAAATCCGGAAGTTGCCTCGATCGATGAATTCGGTGTGGTTACCGCCCTCTCAGGCGGCGAGTGCAGCATCGCAGTAGCAACCGGGAACGGAAAGACCGACATATGTATCGTCACGGTCACAGATCCGGCCAGGATCCAGAAAGAGAGCTTAAGCACAGTCCGCAGCTTCGTCGACAGCAGGGAAGGCGTTAAGGAAGGCTCCATGACGGTAAGCCCCGTCGAGGATATCGATGAAAAGCACAGCTACCTCATGGGCTCGGATGATAAAGGGCTGTATCTCATCTACCGCACAAAAGACGCGATGAATGAGATGGGCGTTGAAGCGCAGTACTCCACATATGTGAAGCTCAGCCCCGAGAACATCGATACTGCCGAAGTGAAGCAGGAAGATATTCTCTATGTGTACGGCTTCCCGATCTCTATGGTCGGAGAAGGCTCCATCAATCTGGGCTCCTATCAGCACGGCGATAAGGTTCCGCTTACCCAGATCAGTTCCAACGTCACAGGCCTCGATGCCACGGAAGCTCTTCACGAGCACGCTGACAAGGGATCAACGATCTGCCTTGAAAAGTTTGCTGAACTGCTCGCAGAGGAAGACTTTGGTTTCACTCCCACCGAATTCGGCTTTACGAATTACGTATCTCTCGAGCCTCCTCAGGAATTAAAGCAGGCGGAAGAGCCGGAAGCGGCAAAGTCCGAGGCGCAGGCATCCTGGGATACCATTTCCGGGAAGGACCTCTTCCAGGAAGCGGATGAGGCAGCTTCCGCAGCAGCGGCCGCCTCAGCCGAGGAGGCACTCCGCAAGCAGTATTTCACAAGCAAGCCGGAAGGCGCGGAGTCTGCGGCGGGTACTGAGGCCGGGAATGCCGAGAGTGCGGAAAGCTCAGGCTCTGAAACAGAGAAATCCGGCAAAGTGTTTGACATCCCATCCGTGGGACCGGGCTTCTCATTTGACCTTGCAAAGGAGTAATCTGCTTAAGACAAAACAACAGGCAATGCGATCAGGCGGGCCGGAAGGATGATCCTTCCGGCCCGCCTGCTGTTGCGCCAGATTTAAGGTAACTGTTCACGAATCCGCCAGCCACACATTCCTTATCTTCCGAGTCATCGGGGTCGTCCCCGTCTCGGCCTTCTGCTCCATGAGAATCATCAGGCGGTTCTCCTCCGGAATGCAGGTGAAATAGCAGCCCGTCCAGCTGTCCCAGCCGTACTCTCTCCCGCGCGTAAGCGACGAGTAGGAGCCATTTGCCCGCATCTGTCTCATGAGGTGGGAATAGGTGAAGCCTTCGAGTCCCATCCTTCTCCGGAATGCCGCCTGCCGGGCACCCGTCAGGTCGCCGGAGGTCAGGAATTCCACCGTCCGCTCCTTCAGCACGCGCCTCCCGTCAAGCTCTCCCAGGTTGAGAAGCATCTGGGCGAAGCGGGCGTAGTCGTCGATCGTAGTCGCAAGTCCCGCTCCGCCGGACTCAAACTTCGGCCGATTCTTCATCTCGTACTTAAGGGCCAGCGTAGCGCTCCTGTAAGGCGTAAATGTCCCGTCGCCGCAGCACCTGTAGACGTCCGCAAGCCTGGGCTGCTTTTCATCCGGGACGTAAAAGCCCGTGTCCTCCATGCCGAGCGGGTCAAAGAGGTTCTCCTTCAGAAAGTCCCCGAAGCGCTGCCCGCTCACGCACTCGATCACCGCCCCCAGCACGTCTGCCGACAGGCCGTACATCCAGGAGCTGTCCGGGTTGAATGCGAGCGGGATCCTGCTCAGTTTCCTGGCGAATTCCACCGTTGTGATCTCGTCCTTAGTGCCGAGCTTCCGCTCACACTGCATAAGGAAATTGTCCGTCTCCCGCTCCGTCGGCGAGTCAGGGCCTCCGTAGGTGAGGCCGGAGGTCATATTGAGCAGATGATTCACCGTCATCTGCTTCTCCGCGCTCTCCACCCTGCCATTTTCCCCGTACACGTACTTCCCTTCAAATCCGGGAATCAGTTCGGCTACCGGCTGCCCGAGATCCAGCATCCCCCTCTCCACAAGGATCATCGCCGCCGCGGCAGTGACCGGTTTGGTCATGGAGAAGAGGCGGAAGATGTGGTCCCTCCGCAGCTTCTCGCCGCGCTCCAGATTGGCATGGCCCTCAGCATAAAAGAAGGTCTCCTCTCCGCCTTCCTTAAAGAGCACGAGAACTCCGGCGGTCTCGCCTCTTGAAATTCCTTCGGCGACGATTTCTTCGATTCTTGTTTTTGTTTCTTCTCTCATTATGTTTCGTCCTCACAACAGGTAGTTCCTTAAAACCGTTTTTCCATAAGATCGGTTTTCCTTAAGCCCGGCATTTCCATAAGACTGCTTTTTCCTTAAGGCCGCCACTTTTGAAAACGTGACACCGGGGGGCTGTCCTTAAGGTGTCACGTCTTTGTTCATTTCCTCTTGAAACGGACCGCGAGGGGCTTATGTCCGGTGAGGGCCTCGCTTCTTGCATCGGGCTGGCTCGTCCCGACATGGAGGCGGAAGTCTGTGCCGCCGGAAACCCTCTCTCCCGCGTCGTTGATCACGGTATAGGCGTTCCTGTCAAGGGCCACTATCACTTCCTTCGTCTCGCCGGGGAGGAGGTGCGTCCTGGCAAAGCCCTTAAGAGACGGGTGAGGCGGGGCATCCGGTGAATCCGGGCACTCCACATAGACCTCAATGACGTCATCGGTCTCCATCGATCCGGCATTTTCACAGACGGCAGTCACCGAAAATCCGTCCTCGGACACCTTCGCGTCCTTCACGAACACATCGCCGTAGGTGAGTCCGTAGCCGAACGGGTAGAGCGGCTCCGCCTCGAGATACCGGTAAGTGCGTCCCTTCATCGAGTAGTCCTCGAACGGGAGCGACGGGTCATCGTTGTGCGGGAAGGTCACAGGAAGCTTGCCCGACGGAGACACCTCTCCGAAGAGGATCTCGGCGAGCGCCTTTCCGCCCCGCGCGCCCGGATACCACAGCTGCAGCACCGCGGAAAAATGCTCCTGTTCAAAGCTAAGATCCATCGCGCTGCCGGCGATGAGGCACAAAATCACCGGTTTCCCGGTCTCCGCGAGCGCCCTCACGAGCGTCCTCTGCGGCTTCGGCAGATAGAGATCCAGCTTGTCGCCGGATGCATAGCTGTTGCCCGTGTCTCCCTCCTCGCCTTCGAGCGTCTCATTTAAGCCCACGACGAGGACGACGGCGTCGCTCTCCTCGGCCACGATCACGGCCTCCGAGATGCGGTCATTTTCAAATGCCAGGTGCTCGATCCGGTCGTCCTTAATGTCCGAGCCCTCGGAATAGAGGACGCGGATTTCGTCGCCCGCACAGCGGAGGATGCCGTCGAGAGGCGTGATGTACTCGGTCGCGGTGCCGTGATAGTTTCCGACCAGGGCCACGCGGCTGTTGGCGTTCGGTCCGATCACCGCCAGAGTCTTCACCTTGTCTTTCTTAAGCGGAAGGATGCCGTCATTTTTCAGGAGCACGATGCCCTCCCTTGCAGCCTTCTCGGCAAGGGACAGGTGCTCCGGGCACTCCACCGCGGCGTAGGGGATGTCGTCATATTCCGTCTCGTCAAAGAGGCCGAGCAGATATCTGGTCGTAAACAGGCGGACGCACGCCTCCGTGATCCGCTCCTCTTTCACGAGCCCCTTCTCATAGGCATCAAGGAGGTGGAGGAAGGTATCCCCGCAGTTGAGGTCGCAGCCCGTGTTCATCGCCAGCGCCGCGGACTCCTCCGCCGTCTCCGTCACGTGATGATTCTCGTGGAAGTCGCGGATCGCCCAGCAGTCCGACACAAAATGTCCCTCAAAGCCCCATTCGCTGCGGAGGATCTCCGTGAGAGCCTTCGACGCGCAGGCCGGCTCGCCGTTTACCCGGTTGTAGGCGCCCATGACCGCCTCGACTCCTGCCTCCTCCACCAGCATCTCAAATGCCGGCAGATAGGTCTCGCGCAGGTCCTTCGCGGAGACCTTCGCGTCAAAGCTGTGGCGTATCGCCTCCGGGCCGGAGTGGACCGCGAAATGCTTCGCACAGGCCGCCGCCTTCATGTATTCTCCGTCTCCCTGCAGGCCTCTCACGAATGCGCTTCCCAGAGTGCCGCTTAAGTAAGGATCCTCACCGTAAGTCTCCTGCCCTCTCCCCCAGTGGGGATCGCGGAATATGTTGATGTTCGGGGACCAGAACGTAAGTCCCTTGTAGATGTCCCTGTCCCCGTGTTCCGAATAGGCATTGTACTTCGCCCTTCCCTCCGTGGCGATGACGCCCGCCACTTCCTGAAGCAATTCGCAGTCAAACGTCGCCGCCATGCCGATCGCCTGGGGAAAGCTCGTCGCCTGCCCGGCGCGGGCCACGCCGTGAAGCGCCTCGCCCCACCAGTTGTAGGCGGGGATGCCGAGTCTCTCAATCTGAGGGGCATTGTACTTAAGCTGCGAGATCTTCTCTGCCACGCTCATCCTGCCTACCAGTTCTTCCGCTCTTAGTCTCGCTTCTTCTCTGTTCATAGGTATTCCTCAATCGTTAAGTATCGGAATGTGACAATGGGGACAGTCCCCAATGTCACGTTTTTCGCTTCAATTCTATCACAAAGGCCAGGATCATCTCCTGGCCTTTGCCGCTTGCTCATTATCAGCCCTTGACGGCGCCCTGAGTCAGGCCGTCGACGATCTGGTTACTGAACAAAGTGTAGACAATGATGGTCGGAATGATCGCGATCACGATGGCGGCAAACATCTGCGCGTAGTTGGTCTGGTAGGGACCGACGAACTTCGACAGCGCCACCGGCAGCGTCTTCTTCATATCATCGGAAATGAAGACCATTGCCATAAGCAGCTCATTCCAGTTGTTGACGAAAGTCATAAGTCCTGTGACGAAGAGTCCGGTTCTCGAGAGCGGCAGGGCGATCGAGAAGAACATCTTGTAGATCGTCGCACCGTCGATGCAGGCCGACTCAAAGAGCTCATTCGGTATACTTCGGAAGAACCCCGTCATGATAAAGATTGTCACAGGCAGCGAGAACGTCAAATAGGGGATAATGATGCCGATGAGGGAGTTCGACAGGCCTACCTTCGCAAATCTCACAAAGAGCGGGATGAGGACGCAGTGCACCGGGATCATCATGCCGACGAGGATGTACATCATGGAGGCATTGGCCAGCTTCCACTGCATCTTGCCGATCGCAAAGGCCGCCATGGATCCGACGATC
>CADCPJ010000056.1 GCA_902803245.1 uncultured Lachnospiraceae bacterium
CGGATACAGAGCGTAGTTCTGGAAGACCATCGCGATGTCGCGGTCCTTCGGCTCGACGTCGTTCATGACCTTGCCGTCGATCTTCAGTGTGCCGCCGGAGATGTCTTCAAGGCCTGCAACCATGCGGAGGGTTGTGGACTTTCCGCAGCCGGAGGGGCCGACGAAGATGATGAATTACTTGTCAGCGATGTCAAGATTGAAGTCCTTGACCGCCTTAAAGCCGTTTGGATATGTTTTATCAATGTGTTCCAGTGAAAGGCTTGCCATGTCTTATATCCTCCTAGAATGTTTTCGTCCGCAGATCTCCTGCGATCCGTTTCTATGACACAGTATAGCCGAGGAGAAATCCAACGGGTATGTGTGACCTACACAAAGATTTAAACTCCCTGTTGACATTTTGACGAAATGTTACTATTCACGGCCAATCTGCAATCAGGTTCTGGCTCATCATGCTTGCATGAATGAGACAGGTTCTGATTGCAGATAATGCCTGTAAAGCAGGAACCTCCCCCTACAGCCTCAGACATAAGCAGCTCTCGCTGCGACATACGTGCGAAGCACGGATGGTCTGTGGCCTGCAGCGGGAGGGGCCGTGAATAGTAACGACGAAATGGCAGCCCACAGAGCTCCGGACCGCATCTCCGTCCCTTTCATGAAGCGCCGGACCGCATCTCCGCCCCCGCCTCATTTTCAGAAGCTCCGGATCACATCCCCGTCCTCGTCCTCCGCCCCGGAAATGCTGCGGATCTCGACGTCGTAGCCGCCCTCTCCCACCTTCACGTGCACCGTTTCTCCCACGCGGTGATGGAGCAGCGCCTTTCCCAGGGGAGAATCAATGGAAATGAGCCCCTTCAAGGTGTTCCCGCGGATCGTCGTCACGATGCGGTAAACTTGCGTCTCGTCGTCATCGGGGAAATACACCTCCACCCGCTTGTTCATGGCGACCTCGTCGTCCGCGGACTCCCGCTCCTCGATTACATGGGCCGTCCTGATCATCCTCTCGAGATAGCGGATGCGGCTCTCGTTCTGATTCTTCGCCCTCTTGGCGGCGTAGTACTCAAAGTTCTCGGAGAGATCCCCCTGAGCCCTCGCCTCCTGAACCTCAGCGATCAGTTCCTTTCTGAGAACGAGCTTTCTCTCATCGATCTCGCGCTGCATCTTCTCGATGTCGCCCTTTGTCAGTCTGTCGTACATATTATTTCTCCACAAAAACTCTGTCTTAATGCAGGTCTTAATTCCTCAAAATCTCTGTCCTGATACAGATCTCTATTCCTCTATCAGATGGAACTCCAGGTAATCGAAATCGACGCTCTCGATAAAGCTGTCTTTGGTGAACCGCGTCTTCGCCGTCCTCTTAAAGTCCGCGATATTGGAATCGAGCCACTGCGGCACCTCGAGATCAAATTCCATGCAGATCTCTCGAAGAAGGCGAAGAACCTTGTGGGTTCTCGTGTCCTCCGAGCAGTCCTCCTTCACCGTGTCTCTTTGCATATGGCCGTCCTTCCACAGTTTTCCCCAGATCCTCATCCTTACGTCTCCCTTTTCCTGTCATGGCTGCGAAAGCAGGTATTCCTTCAATTCCCCGTAGATCTTCTCCTCGGACGGCGGGCAGCCCACGATGCACTTCTCAAAGCTTTCCGTGCATCTGCCGACCCCGAGTTTTCCTCCTCTCCCCCGCATGCCCTGTCCGATCCCGATGGGGGTCGTCAGTTTTTCCAGGAGACCTTCCTCCTTAAGGCGGATGAGCGCCCCCGCGAGGCTGCTGTAGCAGGCGCTGCAGGAGTCCGCCTCCCACACGGCGTAGGACACGTCGAGGAGCTTTCTGCCGCGAAGGGGCTCCTCATCCTCAGCGTCCGCTCCGCCATTCCATCTCCGGATCACGCGAGCAGGGCCGCCGCCCTCCTCCATCCCGGCAAGCACGATCTCCGCGCGGGTAAGATCCGCACTCCCGACCCCACACTCTTCGGCAATTCCGATATAGGGAACCTCCTCCTTGCGGTACTGAAGCAGGCGGCACGCATAGGCGTCCACGAGCACCGGATCCGCTGCCGCCATCACACAGTTCCGGACGACGGGGTTTCCCCCTTCCTCGAAGTCCAGGTCCCCGCAGATGTGGTCCACAACGATGAAGTCCTGCCTGACCGCGGCATTTAAGTGGCCGATGGGC
>CADCPJ010000057.1 GCA_902803245.1 uncultured Lachnospiraceae bacterium
CGCCTCTCCGGCCGCTGCCGCCGGACGTCTCTCTCCCGCCACAAGCCCTCTTTCCCGCCTCAGGGGAGATCGTTCCCGCGTACTTCCCAACATAGTCCACGCAGTTCCGGTCATATCCGGCGAGCACCCGGAAAGAGCGGAAAGTGTTCATCTGCACCTCGGATTCCGGGTTGATTATGGCGGCGCTTAAGCCCTCACGAAGGGCCATGGCAAAGAAAGCGCTCGTCACGAGCTCTCTCCGTGGAAGTCCGAAGGAGATGTTCGACACCCCGAGGATTGTCCTTCCTCCGAGTTCCTCCCGGACACGGCGGAGCGTCTCCAGTGTGACCCCGGCAGAGCCCTGGTCCGAGCTCACGGTGAGGCACAGGCAGTCCACAAGGATGTCCCGTTTCGGGATGCCGTATTTTCCGGCCTCGGCGTAGATTCTCCGGGCGATCGCGACGCGCTCTGCCGCCGTCTCCGGTATCCCTCTCTCGTCGAGGAGGAGGGCGACGAGAACGCCGCCGTACTTCGCCGCGAGCGGGAAGATCGCGTCCATGACCTCCTGCTTCCCGCTCACGGAGTTGATCAGCGGCTTCCCGCTGTAGACCCTGAGGGCTCTCTCCATCGCCTTCGGATCGGAGGTGTCGATCTGAAGAGGGAGGTCCGTCACGGACTGGATCTCCTCAATGAGGGCGGGAAGCACCTCCGCCTCATCGATCTCCGGAAGGCCGGCATTGACGTCGAGGGCGTGTGCCCCGGCCTGCTCCTCAGAGAGGGCGAGCGACAGCACATATTCGCTGTTTCCGTTCCGCAGCGCCTCTTTCAGCATCGCCTTCCCGGTCGGATTGATCTCCTCTCCGATGATGGTGGGATCATCCCCGATCACGCGGATGCCGGAGTAGCTGGATATGACCGTCTCCGTCCGCTCCGCTCTTATCGGCGCAGGCCGGTTCCCGGCGATACTTCCAAGAAGCGCGATGTGTTTCGGGGTCGTGCCGCAGCACCCTCCGACGATCGAGACGCCGAGGTCGAGAATCTCTCCCATCGCCTCGGCAAAATCCTCCGGTCCGATGTCGTAGACCGTCCGGTTCCCTTCCGTTCTCGGAAGGCCGGCATTGGGACTGATGAGTACAGGGAGCTTCGTGGCGCGGATCAGCCGCTCCGCAAGGCCTTTCAGTTGGAGGGGCCCGAGCCCGCAGTTGATGCCGATGGCGTCGACGCGGAGTCCCTCAAGGAGGGCGGCCACGCTCTCCGGGGTGCCTCCCGTAAGAAGCCTGCCCTTCGCATCAAAGCTCACGCTCGCGAAGACCGGGAGGTCTGACTCCTCCTTCACCGCAAGCACGGCGGCCTTCAGCTCCCGCACGTCGCTCATGGTCTCGATGAGAGCGAGATCCGCCCCGTTTTCCGCGCCTTCGCGCACGACCTCTTTGTATAGGGAAATGCTGTCCTCAAAGAGAAGATCCCCCATGGGCCGGATCAGTTTACCCGTGGGGCCCAAGTCGAGGGCTATGTATCCCCTCCCGGCCTCCTTCACGGCCGCCTTCGCGTTTTCAAAGGCTGCCCGGATGATATCCTTCATGAGGTACGGGCTTCCGGCCCCGTACTTGAGGGTGTTGGCCCCGAAAGTGTTTGTCGTCACGATATCCGCGCCGGCCTTCAAATAGTCGAGATGGATGCCGCGGATCACATCCGGGTGGAGAAGATTCCAGGTCTCCGGAAGTTCCCCCGCCTTTAGTCCGGCTTCCTGCAGCAGCGACCCCATGCCGCCGTCGCAGATCAGCACCCGCTCTCTCAAATCCTGTAAAATACCCATAGACCCTGTTATTAACCTTAACCTTTATAAGCTGTAAAAGTTCCCAACAGTCATTCTAACACATTTTGCACAGCGAGCGCACTCACGTTCTCTTTTCTGCGGCTGCGATTTCGTGTATAATTCTTGATTGCTTCACATATCCGTTCATTCAGCAGCCGATGCAGAGATTTAAGCGCATTTCGGCACTGTATTAAAAAAAGCGAGGTAGCCTGCGTGATGAACCTGAAAAACCGTCTCTCCTCCGTCTCCGTCTGCGCGCTTCTTCTCATCGCGCTCTCATTCTCACACATTTCGGCTGAAGGAGCGAATCTCGCCGCAGCGGATGCCGGACAGGGCATCATCTTCAATCAGTCTGAAGGCACACAGAAAGATGCCGGTGAAAACGACTCTGCCCCCGCCTCCGAAGATACTGAAGGAAATGATTCAGCGCCCGCCTCCGAAGGTACCGGAGGAAACGACTCTGCTCCCGCCTCCGAAGAGGCCGGCGGCGCAGAATCGGAAGAGACGGACATCGCAGCGCCCGAGTACACCGGAAAGAGCACCGGCACCACAAAATACAAGGGCGTCGACTACAGATATGTCTACTGCTATGACTACTACATCTCAAAGCCCTACGGAAAAAAATACGCCGGCAGTCCCAAAAAGGCCATCGAGCATTTCGTCAAGGCGGGTATGCAGAGGCATCAGCAGGCCATCGCCTCATTTGACCCGGTCTCCTACCGCCTCGGCTGTCCAGCCTTAAGAACCAGGTACCGGGACGACTATGAGGAGTACTACCTCCACTACATGAAGACGGGTCACAAGTACGCGCGGTACCGCAAGTACGCCGTGGGCATAACGAAGATGCGCGGCGCCGTGACGAAGTACGGCAAGGTGGAGCTGAAGTCCGTCTACGACTACGACTACTACATCGCCAGGTATCCTTCCGTCGTTCAGAAAGTCGGGGATGACGACAGGGCCGTTCTCAAGTATTTTGTCGAGCACGGGATGAAGAAGCGGCACGAGGGGCGCGATCCCGGGCTGTATCCGAAGGCGGATCCCTCTTCTTCCGCTTACAAGGCGCTTCTTAAGAAAATACATAAGACCGGATCCTTCGACGGAACCGGTCTCATCGTGTGCATCGACCCCGGCCACCAGAGCCGCGGCGATTATTCCCGCGAGGCCATCGGCCCGGGGGCGGGAACGACAAAGCCGAAGGTGACCTCCGGCGCATACGGGAGATATTCCCGCAAGAATGAATATCAGATCAATCTGGAAGTGGGATTAAAGCTGGAAAAAGAGCTGAAGGCGAGGGGCTACACGGTAGTCATGACCCGCACAACCCACGACGTCCACATCACCAATATCGAGCGGGCGAAGCTGGCCAACGAAGCAAGAGCGGACATCATGGTCCGGATCCATGCAAACGGCATAGACGGCGCCTCCTCCGTAAACGGAGTCCTGTGTTACGCCGCTGCGAACAACAACCCCTATCTCAGCAAAAAAGTGATCGCAAAAGGACAGAGGCTCGCCGCCCTCTTAAGGGACTGCCAGGCTGCCGCCACCGGGCAGAGGAAGCTGTCCAACCTGCATCAGAACGACATGACGGGAATCAACTGGGCAAAGATGCCCTGTGCGATTGTGGAAATGGGCTTTATGTCCAACCCTAACGAGGATCTCCGCATGGCCAACTCCGGGTTCCAGATGAAGATCGCGAAGGGCCTCGCGGACGGCATCGACAGATATTTCCTGGAGGAGAAAAAATAGGGCCGGGCGCTTCCTCAATTCTCTATTCCCATGAGAGCCGCGCCGATCGCCCCGCAGAGCTGGGATTGTCCGGACACCTGAACCGGGCTCATGAGCTTGTCGGACAGGCACCGGACCACGCCCTCGTTGCGTGAGACGCCTCCGGTCATCGCGTACTGCGGCTCTCCCTTTCCTCTTCTTACGAGGCTCACGGTCTTGGCCGCCACGGACTCATTGAGGCCGTGGATGATGTCGGAGACCGGCGTGTCCTTCGCCACAAGGCTCACCACCTCGGACTCCGCAAATACGGTGCACATATTGGAGATCTGGACTTCTTCCTTCCATTCAAGGCCCGTGCGGCTCATTTCCTCCATGGTAAGCCCGAGGGCCCTCGCCTGCATCTCGAGGAACCGGCCCGTCCCGGCCGCGCACTTGTCGTTCATGATGAAACCCGCGACATTTCCGTCCTCGTCGATGCGGATCACCTTCGAGTCCTGTCCCCCGATGTCAATGATTGTACGCACGCCGGGGAAGAGGAAATGAGCCCCCTTCGCGTGGCAGGTGATCTCCGTGATCGTCCGCTTCTCCATCTCTATGATGTCCCTGCCGTAGCCGGTCGCTACAATCCCGCCGAGATCCTCCCGCTTAATGCCGGCATTTTTCAGCGCCATGCCCAGCGCTTCCGCCGCGCTCTTCGACGCGGACATCCCCGTCGGGCTGATTGTGCTTCCAAGAATCTTCTTCTGCCGGTCCATGATCACCACATCGGTGCTCGTGGAGCCGGAGTCAATTCCCGCGATATACTTCGCCGACCGGTCGAATGTCATGTCCCCTTGAGAATGCTTCATGCCGTTCACCCCAATTGTCTCTCCGAATGCCTCAATCCTCGTCTTCAGCTGCCCCGACGACTGGGGCGTCGTGTCCGTCTCAATCTTCAGGAGCGGCACCTCCGCCTTCTGCTTCAGGTCCGCGTACTCAAAGCTGTAGTAGTCACAGAACTTAATCGTGTGATAAATGATGCCCTCCGAAGCTTCTTCCGTCCTTCCCCCGATCTCATACATTCTCATGCAGGGCGTAAGTCCCTTTAAGAGGAGCTCCGCGTACCACTTAAAGAACCCGTCGTCCGTCTCAAAATCCGGGACAGCGCGTCTTGAAAATGAGCGGTTCCCGGAGCACGTGTCGTCCCGGACCTCAAGGCCGGGGCAGGTACTTCTCACGCTGTCGATGAGCAGCTTCCCGCCGTGTGCGCCGAGGATGCTCACATGCTTTCCGTCCGTCCCTCTCTCCCGGGTCTCCATGCTCCTTAGGCAGGCAAGGACCGCCTCTTCTCGCGAAAATGTCTTCCCGGAGTAAGCGGCATAGGCGCTGCAGAACTTCCTTAAATCCGATGCAAACAGGCGGATCTCCCTCTCCCCGGTCTTATGCGGAAGAGGAAGAAAATACAGGAAGTCCATTTTTTCCTTGAGGAGCACATCATAGGTGCGCCGCATCGCGTCGCAGCAGTCCGTGAAGACCATCTCCTTAATTCCCCTCGCGAGCACTTCCTCGATGACCGCTTTTGCGAACCCGCACAGGTTCGGGTGGGCGCATCCGTCCGCACAAGAAAAGGAGACGGGAGAAGGGTCGAGTCTCTCCGTCTCTTCATAAAAGCCGCAAAGCAGCTCAGAAGGAGCATATTTGCAAGTTGTGTATATCATATCGCCTCAAAATACTATGCTAATATGTAAGCACTGTTGTTGACGCCGTGAGAAGCTGCCGTCCTTACCTTCCCTCCAGCATTTCCAGAAATGCGCCGAGGCGGGTCCCGATCTGCCCGTCAGAGGAGTTCTTCCGGTCTACGCCGTCGCCGTTTATGATGAGCACCGGGAAGCCCGCGCTCTCCAGAGCGTCCGCGATCACGGCGCTCCCTCCGCAGGTCTCCTTGCAGCCCCAGTGGCAGAACAGTATGGCGCCGTCCGCCTCCACCTCCCTGGCCATCCTCACCGCCCGGTCCGCCCGCCGCGTCACAGGTCCGTTGAAGGAATTATAGACGGTGCGGTGCGCCATCGCCCGGTAAGGATCGGAGTCCTTCATGGAATTCAGGGAGTCGTAGCACATCTCCGTCAGGGCGATCCACGGATCCCTCTTGTAATTGAACGTCTCCTTCACAATCCCCTGGTAGAACGGGTTCGTGTGCAGCCAGAGGATCTTCCTTCCCGGAGCGCTCTCCGACTTCCCGAAGTCCCTCAGGAGCATGCGGGAATAGCGAAGCGTCTCAGGCATCCCAAGGGCGTTGTGGGTCATGAGGACTTCATAGAGCTCCGCCGTGAGCTCTGCGGGGACATAGCGGTCCTTCCGCATGGTGATGACCTTCCGCAGATTCCGGATGGTCCGGCGGGAGTTTTCCGCGGCCTCAAGGAGCTTCTCCTCACGAAGAGAGATGCCCGAGAGATCCTGCATCCATCCTGCCATCTCGCGAAGCTGGTCAGCGACGTAGTCCACAGCGTCCTCTCCCGGCATATACGGCACGTCGATGTAGTACTGCGGTGCTCCTAGCCGCTCGGCGGCCTCCCGGAACGTGAGATTGTTGGCGTCGCAGGCGAGGGATGTGTTGACGATGGCGAGGGGCTTCGGCACGACGCCAAGAACCACTCCCCCCATGACGATCTTGTGATAGGAGCAGAATGTCTCGGCGATTCCCGCCCGCTCCGCCGCCTCGACAAACGCGTGCTCTGCATAAGCCCCGTTGGTATAGGTCGCGAACTGCTCCGCACACATCGGGTAGAGTCCCATCGCGTGGAAGATCTCGCACGGCGTGAAAATGCTGCTGAGGACCTGCCGCTCGGGATGGGCCAGGGGTCTCACCATGCATCCCATGGACACCGTCCCCAGGTAGTTCTTTGCATCCGTTAAGTTCGGATTTTTCAGATACTTAAGCTTAAGCCCGTAGAGGCGGTAAGCTGCGATGAGCAGCTGCCTCACGTAGGCCGGTGACGCCTCTGTCTGATTGCTTATGTAGCTGCCGACTCGTTCTACTATTCCTGGCATGTCGTCCCTTCAATGTGCAAATGGTTGTCCTGTCTGTGAGTTATCTCCTTGAGGCACGGGATCCGGAAGGCGCCGCGAAGATCGTGATGCCCTCGACGATGAGCGCAATGCCTACGAGTTGGACCGCGAAATTGGCAATGAACCCCGGGTTAAACAGCACGATGACAGCCAGTATGAGGGTCAGGATCGCAAGGATCACAGAAAATTTGGACACCGGGATTCCGGCCTTTTTGCTCTTCGCCGCCCGGCTGAGGGACAGAATCGCGCCGAAGCCGATAAACAGCGCGAACACGATAAATGCGAAATTGGTAAGGAGCTTCGGAATGATGACGAGCACAAGACCGAAGATAATCTGCACGATCGCGATGGCGAGGGCGGACCTGGTGCGCTCCTCGACATTCCGCTTGTACGAAATCAGACCTCCCACCGCCATGACGAGCAGGATGATGCCGATGATCATAAGAACGATATTCATAGAGCCCTCGGGATTAAAGAGAAGAAAGAGCCCGAGCAGGATCACCAGTATGCCCTCAATAATCTTGTTTCCAACTACTTTATCCATATGTTTCTCCTCATTAAGCGCGGCAATGCGGCACTCAGGAAGCATTCCCCACATGCGTCTCTTATCGAGAACCAAGTATAGTATACTTTCGTGCATAAGTCAAAACGGCGCCCGTTTTTTCATATGGGCAAACGGCGCCCGTTTTTCTCATATGGACGCGGCAGGAAAAAACCATTACAATATTTTTATATACATTTCATCTTCAAAAGGGGAAGAATACTATGATCCAGGACATATATCCTCACAGGCTGGACAACCAGTTCCGGGCGGACGCCGCGCCCATGCCCGATGACCTCGTGTTCATCTTTCGCGGCAGGGATCTCGCTGTCAGGGAGACGCAAAACGGCATGACGCTGCCGCGCGCCTCATCCTTTGAAGCGTCCGATCTCCGCTACCTCTTCTCGCTCGATGACAGCAGCTGCTGGATGTACACGGGCGAGGAAGAATTCCATAAGCCCTGCGTCTTCCGCCCCGTCCGGGAGCTGAGGCGCTCTCAGATGATGGAAAGCCATCTTCTCTTCGCTTCATTTACCGCGATGCAGCTCGCCCTGTGGTACCGCGACAACAGGTACTGCGGCACCTGCGGCTCTCTCACCGGCCCCGGAAAGCTCGAGCGCTCCATCGTCTGTCCGTCCTGCGGGCGCACGATCTACCCGCGGGTCATTCCCGCCGTGATCGTCGGAGTGACAAACGGCGATTATCTCCTGCACACGAAATATGAGAGAAGCCGGCACATCCCGTTCTACGCCCTCGTGGCCGGATTCACGGAGATCGGAGAGACCTTCGAGGAGTGCGTCGCCCGCGAGGTCATGGAAGAGACAGGCCTCAAAGTAAAGAACATACGCTATTACAAGTCCCAGCCCTGGGGAGTCGTGGACGACATCCTCGCGGGTTTCTACTGCGATGTGGACGGCGATCCCACCGTGCATCTCGATACCACCGAACTGTGCGAAGGGGTCTGGATCCATAGAAATGACATCGTCGGGCAGCCCGACGATGCCTCTCTCACGCACCATATGATGATGACCTTCCGCGACGGGAAGGAGCCAAAAGCGGCCCGCTAAAGAGCGCGGGCCGCCTTTTTTATTTCAGTTCAGCTGCCAAAGCAGCCGGCAGACTCGGATCGTTCACGCCGCGCGGGCTAAAAAGGCAGCAGACCGCCTCAATTCCCCTGCATTTCATAGAGCTTCGCCTCGATGTCGTCTTTTAACTGCTGCCATGCGTCGGGATGCTCCACGTAATAGAGCGGGCAGAGCTTCTCGGTCACATCGTAGTGGCGGAGTATGCCCTGCGGGTCGATGTGGAACTGCATGCACAAAAAGGCGCTGAGGCGGACGAGGCTCCCATAGGTATACTCATTGAATTTCCCGTCGGCGTCCGGGTGGCAGCACTCGATGGAGATCGTGTCCGAATTCCGCCACTTCGTCGCATAGGCGACCTCCGACAGCGGAATGCACTGAACGATTTCCCCCTCGAGCCCGATGACGAAATGGCTGCTGGCCGACCTCTCACGCGAGTCCTTCAGGCTCTCAAAGTAATTCCGGTTGTCCATAGCCGAGGAGCCGGGATTGCCGACATAGTGAATGACAATGTTGTTGACCGTGTCGATGGCGGTCTGCGGCCTGGAATACTCATTCGGAGTCAGAAGCTCCACGTCCCTCGCCGGACACTCCTCCCAGAATGTCCCGTCCATCCTGCTGCGAAGCAGCTGGGCTGCGCAGTCAAATCCCGGTTCTGCCTGGGCAGCTTCCGCAGGTTCCGCCGGGACCGGTTCCGGCGCCGTCTCTCCCGGGGCTGCTGCCGCTTCTGTCCGGGCCGGGTCTGCCTGGGCCTCTCCCGATGCGGCTGCCTGCGACGGTTCTGCCTGAGCCTCTCCCGCTTTTCTTTCGGCGATCGCCTCATCGAGAACAGGCCGCACTTCCCTGGCCACCGAGAAAACGATGAAGGCCCGCTTCGCCTCATCCATCTCAAAAACCGCCTCATACTGAACGGCCGCATCGCTCTTCGCGGAGAGTTCCTCCTCAGCTTCCCACTCCGCGCTGTATGCCGTTTCCCCGACCGGAGATACCGCCCCGGAATAAGTCTCCGCTCCGCCCGAAGCCGCCGCGTGTGCCTTGCCTGCCGGTGCGGCCGTATCTGCCGGATTTGTCCTCAGAAAATAGACGAGACCGGCCAGGATCCCGACTGCCGCCGCACTCATCACCAATATAAGAGCGAGGATTCCCCTCTTACCTTTCTGCCCCATACGTCTTACACATGTCCCGATGTATAGTCATTAACGAAATTGTCTTTCTTACGCAAAAGCATTTCGTTTTTCCTACATGCAGTTAACCTAAGCAATTGCCTTCGGCAATCCTTAAGGTTAACTGGTACAACTGTTCCAATCGCTTAAAATTCCAGTAACTATTCAGCACCCCCAGCATTCGGGACGCTTTGCGTCCCTCATTGTGGGCGTTCAGAGGTCTACGCTCCGCTTCGGTCGGTGCCAAA
>CADCPJ010000058.1 GCA_902803245.1 uncultured Lachnospiraceae bacterium
ATACACCGCCGGGCTTGCCCTCGATTTCCTTGCGTATTTAAGGGATCAGGAGATTCTGGAATCGCAGCTCTACGCAGATACACTGAGCGAGTATTTCTCCTCTGAGGATTTTCAGAATCTTCTCTCAAGGTGGGAGGAAACGTTAAGTTCCGGCGATCTCTCGCTTCAAAAGATCACGGACTCCCTCGATCTTCTGATAAGCACCGTCTCGGACGCCCTTGCAGAGCGCCTGTCCGCGAGAGGCCTCCTCCTTTCCGAAAATATCGAGGAGGCGTTTAAGAGCTATGAGGAGGAAGGCCGCTTAAAGGCATATACGGAACAGTTCGAATCTCAGCTCACGGATGAGAGCGGAAATCCGAAGGAGAGCTTTATCAAAGTCATCGAGCAGAAGGTCTCCGGGAAAATATCCGACCAGGTGTCCGAAGCCGTCGAGAGAGGCGTTCAGGCGGTCCTTCAGAATATCATGGACTTCGTGGATCTCGATGAGAAGCAGTTCCTCAAGTCCTTCTCCCTCACCGTGAACCCTTCGGCCCTCTCGGAAGTGCTTCTGTCCATGACGAGTTTTGCCGATGTCACTTATGAGGGCAATCTCAGGAAGATGGGATACGAGGACCCCATGAATCCCGCAGGGATCGAGATCTATACCTCCGATTTTGCCGCCAAGGACGAAGTCGTACGGCTCCTCGATAAGTACAATGAGGAAATGGAGCTCGCCGGAAGAAGCAGCGATATGGTGACCTATACGGATATGCTCGGCTCCGCGATCACGCTGATCATGCAGGTCGTCCAGATCATCACGACCGTCCTCATCGCGGCCGTCGCCGTCTCCCTCGTCGTCGCCTCTATCATGATCGGTGTCATCACTTACATCTCCGTCCTCGAGCGGAGAAGGGAGATCGGAATACTGAGGGCGATGGGCGCCAGCAGAAAGAATATCTCCAGGATCTTCAACGCGGAGACGTTTATCACCGGCCTTGTGTCCGGGGCCTTGGGCATCGGGCTCAGCTACCTGATTCTTTTGCCCATGAACGCGTTTCTTCACAGCATGACCCATGTAAATGACATCTACGCCATCCTGCCTCCGCAAAACGCGCTGATCCTCATCCTGGTCGCCTCGCTTCTGACCACTCTCGGCGGACTCCTGCCCGCCCACAGCGCCTCAAAGAGCGATCCGGTGGAAGCTCTCCGGTCGGAATGAGGCAGGGGTTCACATTTTCAACATATCCTTTCGCTATGATAAAGGAAACGACAAAAGAAAATGCCTTTTGTCGTTTCCTTTGTCGAATACGGGCCGCGCAAAACGGCTTTTTTATGTTTTTTCAGGAGGGATCGCACAGATGGAAAAGCTCAAGATTATGGTTGTGGACGATGAGAGCCGCATGAGGAAGCTCGTCAGGGATTTCCTGGAAAAGCAGGACTATGCCGTCCTCGAGGCGGGCGACGGGGAAGAGGCCGTCGACCTCTTCTTCAAGGAAAAGGACATCGCCCTCATCCTGCTCGATGTGATGATGCCCAAGATGGACGGATGGCAGGTCCTCAGAGAAATCCGGCAGTACAGCAAAGTGCCGATCATCATGCTCACAGCGCGCGGAGATGAGCGGGATGAACTCCTCGGCTTCAACCTCGGCGTGGACGAATACATCTCCAAGCCCTTCTCCCCGAAGATCCTCGTGGCCCGGGTGGACGCCGTCTTAAGAAGATCCGGCGCCGCCAGTGCCGAGGAAGTCATCGAGGCCGCCGGCATCCGCATCGACAAGACCGCCCATCAGGTCTCCATCGACGGCAGGAATATCGAGCTCTCCTTCAAGGAGTTTGAGCTCCTCTCCTACTTTGTGGAGAACAAGGGGATTGCCCTCTCCCGCGAGAAGATCCTGAACGCCGTCTGGAATTACGACTACTTCGGGGATGCGCGCACCATCGACACCCACGTCAAGAAGCTCCGCTCCAAGATGGGCGACAAGGGCAACCTCATCAAGACGATCTGGGGGATGGGCTACAAGTTTCAATGCCCAAGCCCCGACGAAGCCTCATAATGTGCGGGTATAAAAGCGCACTTCATAGGATCAGGAGCCGGTTTCATCGGCTCTTTTTTCAGCGCGTCTTCCTTTTTCGAAGCAGCAAAAGGAGCAGGAACACCCATCCCGTCAAGGCGAGCACGGCCAGCAGAACAATGAGGCTTTTCCCGGGCAGCGCGGCGGCGGTGGTTTTCGCGTCCTCCGCATAATACTTTGTCAGCGCAGAGTTGATCGTGGCAGCCGGCACAATCCCGGTGACCTTGCTCAGAATGGAATACAGAACTGTGTCCTCCCGGTTCACCGCCAGGCAGTCATCCATCTCAACGCCGGTGGAAATGGTCGTCAGGTGATACTTCTCGCAGATCTCGGCGATGTTGTTGAAGCGGTAGCTGCTGATCAGCAGGCAGTCCGCCTGTTCGTCCGCAATGGCACGCAGGCAGCTCGGCGTATCCTCAAAGTAGACCGTCCGCCACTCCGGGAAATGGTCCTGCAGGAACATTTCATAGTTGGGATTTCCTACGTTGACGGCAACCGTCACCCATTCCTTCTTTGCGAAGGAGTCCGCATCCGTCTCGCGGATCACCGCGGCCATGTCCGTGCGCATCAGCGCAGGGGTTATGAAAACGCCCTGAAGCTCGCCGTCATAGGCCGTGAGATTTACAGGAAATACGCAGTCCACTTCTTTTGCCTTCAGCGCCTCCATAGCAGCCCCGGCCGTGGGAAAGGCAACGGGCTCAAATTCCAGATGGGCGTTTTCAAGGCAGTTCGAGGCAACATCCAGAAAGACCTTCAGCGCGCCGGTCAGCTCCCCGCTCTCCTTGTCGCTTGAGCAGAAAGCCAGGTAATTGTCCCGATATCCGACCCGGATCGGTCCGTTATCAGCAAGATAGGCGCTCTCCTCCGCGCTGAGGTAGTGGTTGATCTTTGCGGTTTCCAGGTATTTTGAATAAAGCGTCCGGTTATAGAGCGGATTCTCATCCATAATCCTGGTCATGGCGTTATTCAGTTCACTGAGAAGCTCAGGGCGCAGTTTGCTGACCGCAAAGAAGAAATCGGAGGAGCCGATCTTACAGGCAGGTACGGCGTCTCCGTCTTTGTGCAGACCGTCAAGCGACGCATAGAGGTCAATTCTGCCAAGCTTAAGCTGGGTAATGTTATACTCCTCCGTGCCGGTCATCTCCACGATCTCCGCCCGGACGCCGTTTGCCTCCGCCCAATCCTGAAAGCACGTAATCTGGACGCTGCCCTTGTTCGCGCCGACCTTTTTGCCGTTAAAGCTGGAGAAATCCTCCGGCGTGATCTCTTTATTGCCGGGCGCTGCGTAGAGATAATAGTCCTCCGTCCCCATCGGCTGTGCGGAGAACAGCATTTTTCCCGCGCGCTCGTCCGTATAGGAGACATCACTCATCAGGTCGATTCTGCCATCCTCCAGCATTTGCAGCAGCTCCGGCCAGCTTCCTGTCACATATTCGTATGTCCAGCCGGTATAGGCAGCAATCTTCTGCTGATAATCATAGGCATATCCGGAGCGCCGCCCCAGCTCATCCGTGGCGTTGAACGGCGATTCATACCACCCGACGCGGACGATTGTTTCGGATTCCCGCTCATCGGCGCTGACCGGCAGCGCGAGGGCAATGAGAGCAGCGGACGCGAGCATAAGCAGGAGCACAAGCATGTGCATGTGCATGTGCTCGCTGAGCCTCTTTGTGGGAATCCGTTCTGTCGATCTCATCTTTCCGCCTCCATTTCCGGCTTTGTCTATCTCACGCTTTTCCGGATGCGCTTGTTTTCGTACATACAGGTATCCGCGCGCCGGATCACGTCGTTCACGGAGCGGTCGCTCTTGGGATCGTATACCGCGACGCCCATCGCAATGTGCACCTGATCCCACTTGTTTTTGTTGACGGCGCAGCTCTCCTCCATTTCCCGTTTGAACTGCTGCGCAAGCGCCTCTCTGTTCTCAAAATCCTCGTTTTCCAGGATCACGGAAAACTCGTCCCCGCCGATGCGGAACACGGGGCTGTGCTGATAAATGCGGCAGATCAGGCGGCTGGCCGTTTTGAGATAGATATCTCCTTTTTCGTGGCCATACAGGTCGTTGATCTGTTTGAGGTTATCGCAGTCAAACATGCCGATCGCAAAGGTAATGGCCCCATCGGCTTCCTTCATGCGCGTCTCCAGCTGCTCAATATAGCTGGAATAAGCCCCTTTGTTGCGCACGGAGGTCAGCGAATCGACGTACGCGCGCTTGCTCAGGTCGGAGATGTGATCCTTCATGTGGGCAGCAAGGCGCTTGAAGGTGCTTGTAAGTCTGCCGATCTCATCATCCTTGTCATAGTTCAGCTCAAAATCATATTTGCCCTTGTCCACCTGCTCCGCGGCATCGGTCAGCTCTTCCAGCGGCTTTGTGATGCGCCGGGTATAAAACATGGTGAAAACGCTCAGTGCTGCCAGCACCTCCAATGATACAATCACGATGTTCAGGATCAGCTTCTGCCAGTCGCCCTCCGTCTCCGAGATCGGAACCGTGACATTGAGGCGCATCCCATTGGAAAGCGGCAGCCAGGCGCCGGCCTTTTCCACGCCTTCATATGTGTAATGGAAAAAGGTATTCTTCTCAAGCAGCCCTTCCGGTACGGCGGGCATCGTCTCGTCGGTCAGGCGGGTGACGTCAATCAGGGGATGATAGAAGAGATTGCCCTCCTCATCGCTCAGAAAGGCGTAGCCGTTATTAAAGAGGCGTATGCTTTCCACCTGCTCGGCCATGGTGGAGTAGTCAAGCTCGATCCCGACCACGCCGACAAACCTGCCCCGAAAGTAGATCGGGACATTGTAGGAAATCACGCGCACATCCAGGTTGTCCGTGACGTACGGGGGAATCCAGATCGCCTCGCCCATGTGCTTGGGGACGGTGAACCAGACCAGGTGGGAGGTGTCCGCCGTATCATAGAGCGTGATATCCGTCACCTCATGCTCCACAAAGCCCTCCCCATCGAGGTCTGTGTACCAGAAGCCTGTAACCGTGTCCGAAACAGCCGGATCAATGCGGTAATAATAGGTCAGCACCCCGTTCGTCTTGGCCGCGGTCTCCTCAAAAAAACCTTTTACGCGTTCGACATGCCGCTCAAGCCGCTCGCTCTCTACGCCGTCGAGATCCGCCTCCACATGGGCAGCAAGCTTCCTGACAGACTTTTGGACGCTGTTGAAATAATAATCGAGATTTCTCTCCCCTGTCTCACAAAGAAGAAGGAGAAGCTGGTCGGATTTTCGGTGCTCCGTCTTTCGGATAAACACCACGCTGAGCACCGTAACGCTGATCACCGCGACAACGATGGCAAAGACGGTCAGCAAGGTCGTTTTCGTTCGCAACGAGTACATTCGTACATCACCTCTGATTCTATATCATAAGCGGGTCATATATAGGTCATCCTCAGGAATTGCCGAAGGCAATTGCTGAGGTGAACTGTATATTGGAAAAACGAAATGTTCTGCGTAAGGAAAGACCATTTCGTTAACGGCGATAACCGGTATCCGCGAAGCCGGGCGGGCTTACGTCCTGCTCTCCGGGCTGTCAAACAGCGCCGTCTCAAACTCGGAAGGGTGCAGCGGGCGGGAGAAATAGTAGCCCTGTACCAGCGTGCAGCCCAGATCCTTAAGGATCTGAAGCTGGGCTTCCGTCTCCACGCCTTCGGCAATGACCGGAATCTTCAGGTTCCTTGCTATGCCGAGGATGAGCGCCACCAGCTGGACGTCCCGCTCGTTGTTCTCCATGTTCCGGATAAAGGTTCTGTCCATCTTCAGCACGTCAACCGGCATTGCGGAGAGCATGTTCAGCGAGGAATACCCTGTGCCGAAGTCGTCCATCTCTACCGTATAGCCCTTGTCGCGCAGGCCCTCCACGACCCGGATCACCTGTTCCGCGTTTTCCGCGTAGGCCGACTCGGTGAGCTCCAGCTTCAGCGAGTCACGCATGAGCCCATTCTCGCGAATGATGTCATCCAGGTTTTTTTCCAGCGCCGGGTCAAACACGTCCACACGCGAAAGATTGACCGAGACGGGAATCGTCCTCCCGAAGCTGGACTGCCAGCGGGCAATCTGCCGGGCCGCCTGCGACCAGACGTATTTGTCCACCTCGCTGATCTTCCCGCAGCGCTCAAAAAGCGGGACGAAGACATCCGGAGCGATCATGCCC
>CADCPJ010000059.1 GCA_902803245.1 uncultured Lachnospiraceae bacterium
GGGATCCTCACGAGGATTCTTGCCTCGGAGGCGGATGCCGTCTGTGAGGTGGTCTGCGGCTGCCCGAATTATCTGAAAGTACCGGATCCTGCCGCTGATACCCGGCATAAGGAAGTCATGGCAGCTGCCGGCAGTATCCGGCTTCACGAATCAGCCGCGCGCCGGAACAATGCGCATTTTCGGAATGAACTGACAGATAGAAGCCGCGGGATGCGCCAGGCCGAAGAGCACACGGAAAGAGGCGGGGTGGGAGGAACGCATATGACACTGATCACCGGACCAATGTACGGAGGAAAGCGGGATTTTGCCTGCAGACTGCTCGGCTGTGAGATGGATGAACTTAAGGAGCACGCCGTTTGGGATGTTGAAAAGAAAGCTGCGGAAATCCCGGATTTAAGTGCCTGCGCGGAGGAGCTTTCCCGGTATGAAATCGTCATAGTGACGGAGAGCGGCTGCGGCGTCGTGCCCGCAGATCCAAAGGCCCGGGCCCGCCGCGAGGCAGCGGGAAGGCTCGCCTGCCTCCTCGCAGAGAGGGCCGACGTCGTCATCCGCATTTCCTGCGGCCTGCCGCAGGTCTTAAAAAACGTGACAATGGGGACAGTCCCCAATGTCACCTTTTCGCAGCCGGGCGGACCGGAAGAGGAACGCGCATGAAAGTGGAAATCATACGCCACGGACTTACGAAGTATTCCGAGGAGCACAGGTATCTAGGACTTATCGATGCGCCTCTCTCCTTGAGAGGCAGGGAGGAGCTCTGTCCCCGCGCATTTCCTGAGAAGGTCTATGTGAGCAGGCTTATGCGGACGAAGGAGACGGCGGAAATCATCTATCCGGGAGCGGTTCGGACTGAGATGAGCGGCCTCGGGGAGATGGATTTCGGGGAGTTCGACGGCAGGACGAGTCTCGAGCTCTCCTCAGACCGGCGCTATCAGGAGTGGGTGGACGGGTACTGCACGGGCGAGTGCCCGGGCGGAGAGAGCAGGCAGAGCTTCACGGACCGGGTGACTGCCGCATTTTCGTTGATCATGGATCGGGAGATGAAAATGAGAACGAATTCCGGCAGCCGCGTCATGGGCGGAACCGTTTATCTGGTTGTGCACGGCGGGACGATCATGTCGGTGATGGACCGATATGCGGGCGGGAAGCAGGATTATTTTTCATGGCTTCCCCCATGCGGGTGCGGCTACCTCCTTGATGCGGACCGCTGGCAGGAAGAGCACGTCCTGCAGGTTCTTGAGAAGGTGGACTGCCGCAAACCGGCAAAAACATGGCGGTAAAACAATGCGGAAAAGAGAACGATAGAGCAAGGTAACAAAAAACAAAGCATTGCGGCCAAACAAAACGGTGAGGACAAACAAAAAGGCTTACCCAAATAAAACAGTGCAGCCAAACAAAACATTGAGGCCAAACAAAGCGATGCGGCCAGAGCGATAAAACAAAGCGATGCGGCCAGAGCGACAAAACAAAGCGATGCGGCCAGAGCGATAGAACAAAGCAATAACAACCAGAGCGGGAAAACAAGGCAGAAAAAATAAGCGGAGCAGGAAAATGAACAAAAAACTGATGGCAGGATCAATCACGGCAGGCGCGTCCCTTCTCCTCGACGCGGTGCTCGGCGAGAAGGCGCTTCTTCCGCACCCGGTCCGGCTCATGGGAAAGGGAATCACCATATACGAGAAAATCCTGAGAGGTTCCCTGCCAAAAACACCTGAGGGCGAAATTGCGGCCGGAGGGATCACCGCGGCGCTCACCGCGGGAGGGACGTGGATCTCCTCGAAGCTCCTCTTCATGTATCTGAGAAGATTCCATCCGGCAGAGGCATTTTTCGCGGAAGTCCTTCTCGGATGGAAATGCCTCTCGATGAAAGGCTTAAGCGATGAGAGCCTTCTCGTCAGGGAGAAGCTTCTTTTTGGAAGCATAGAAGAGGCGAGGCGGCAGGTGGGAAGGATTGTGGGGAGAGACACGGCGAAGCTTGGAGTAAAGGACGTGAGCCGGGCTGCCGTGGAGACCGTCGCAGAGAACTTCTCGGACGGAGTGACCGCGCCTCTTTTCTATCTGTGGCTCGGAGGCGCGCCGCTGTCTCTTGCGTACAAGGCGGTCAATACTATGGACAGCATGCTGGGATACAAAAATGATGCGTACATGCACTTCGGAAAAATCCCCGCAAGAGTGGACGATGCCGCCAACTATGTCCCTTCCAGGATCAGCGCGTGGCTTCTCATCTTCGCCGCGGCAGTGGGCGGAGAAGATGCAGGCGGTGCCGCCCGCGTTTGGCGGCGCGACAGGAGGAAGCACGAGAGCCCGAATTCCGCACAGACGGAAGCGGCGATGGCGGGCGCGCTCGGTATAGAGCTCGGCGGTCCGGCCAGCTACTTCGGCAAGGTTGTAAGGAAGCCGGTTCTTGGCAGGGGCGGGCGCGCGTGCTCGCCGGACGACATAGTGAGGGCGGACCGCATGCTCCTCCTCGGCAGCGTCTTCGGCCTGCTCTTTACTGCGGCAGGATCCGTTCTTATTGACTGAGGCGGCATCCGTCCTTATTTACTGCGGCAGGATCCGTTCTTA
>CADCPJ010000060.1 GCA_902803245.1 uncultured Lachnospiraceae bacterium
GAATACGGCAATCTGTGCGCGGTTGCGTTTGATCGACTCCAGCGCCACCTCCATGCACCGGGGCGTGAAGCTGTCGTCCGCGTCCAGGGTTCATGAATCGAAAGCCATCTCTTAGGATTAAACGCTGTGAGGCATCAAATTAAGAACTGCATCGAGAAGAGATTCCTTCCGTCCTCCCTTACATACCGGGCGGATGAGACGGACTGCCGGATGAGGCCAAGCCCCATGCCGCCGCCGTCAAGCTCCTCAAACTCCTTAACTTCGATATCAAATACTGTCGGGTCAAACGGAATCCCGTTGTCGCGGAACGTGATGCCAAGCACATCTCCCTCCACTGTCACCTCAAATGCGAGCTCCGTGGCCCCCGAGTACCGGACAATGTTCGCCAGAGCCTCATCTGCGGCAAGAAGGATCATCCGCGCTTCCTGCGTGTCGCCGACTTCCCGGATGACGGCCTCCCTGACCGCATCGAACGAAGCGAAGGAGACCGCAAGCGGGGTAAGCTTCCTGCCGGGGCTCACTTCATTCATAAACAAAACCAGGATCGCCATGTCGTCAAAAGGTTCCACGCCTGCCGAGTGAGCTTCCACTGCCCTGCGGATCCTCATGAGGGCGTCCTCTGCAGGATCCTGCGAGTGCGGATCACATCCCGCTGCCTCAAGGAGACGCTCCGGTCCAAACAGGTCGTGCTGTGCGTTTATGGCCTCGGTCACGCCGTCCGTGTAGAGAATCATCCCCTGGCCGGGCCGAAGGGTCATGGTCTCGTCCTCAATATCCGCGTCTTCAAAGAGCCCGAGGACGATCCCGCTCTTCATCTCCAGGAAGGAGGCTTCCGGAGAAAGGATCACCGGATTGTCATGCCCGGCGTTGGCATAGCGGATGAGCCCCGTATCCGGATCCAGTATTGCTGTAAACACCGTGACAAAAAGGCCCTCGGGGTTTTGCTCGCAGAGCGCCGTGTTCGCCTCATTCAAGGTCTTCGCGGGACTTAAGCCGGCTCGGAGCTTCTCCCGGATGATGTTCTTGGTCATCGCCATGAAGATGGCGCCCGAGATGCCCTTCCCGGACACGTCTCCCATCACGATGCAGACCGCGCCGTCCTTTCTTCTGAAGCAATCGTAGAAATCTCCTCCGACGGCCTTCGCAGGCTGCGTCATGGCGCTGATCCGGAAGGTGCTGTCGCACATCGAAGCCCTCTCCGGCACCATGCCCATCTGGATCCTGCGCGCGATGTTCAGCTGCACGTCGTTTTCCACGCGCTCCTTCGTCAGTTTTTCGATGTTGCTGATGTAGCTGCTGATCTCCTCCGTCATTTTTTCAAATGAAGAGGCGATCTCGCCGATCTCATCCTTAAAATCGATGTGGAGAGGCTCCGGAATCTCGCTGGTGTTCCGGGCAAACCGCTTCATGCGGTCGGAAATGAGGCGGATCGGCACGGTGACCCTTCTGTGAATCATGATGTTGAGGACAAGGAAGGCCAGGGCGAGCGCGCTGATCGGAAGTATGATGTCTGCGAGAAAATCGCGAAGGATCTGGCCCTTTTCCAGGTCGACGTTGTATTCCATGGCCAGGAAGACCGGTCCCGGCTCGTTGGAATAGCCCTTGTAGATGCCGATCTGTATGATCTTTGTGCCGAGTCTCGATCTGAGCACGACCCTCTTTGGCTCATCGCTGTCCGCGAGAAGTTCTTCCTCCGCCCGGCCGAGCACAGACTCCTCCAGTGGAAACACATTCGGATCAAACGGCTTCGGTCTGTTCTTTTCCCCGCTGTCATCGACGATCATGAGGATCTGCCGCTTCTTCGTCACGGGGTTGACCGAATAGATGTACAGCCCGTCCTGGGCAAAGCCCTGGCTGCAGTTGCGGATCGCGCGCCACAAAAAGGTATACTCTTCCGACCTCTGGTCTTTATGAATCGAATCCCAGTAGTGATCGAGCAGTGTGGAAACCGCCTCCATGCACTCCTCCGCCTGTGCCTCTTCCATGTCCAGAATGGCCTGCCGCGTGCTGAAGAAGTTCCAGGTCACCGAGACGCCGGCAGTCAGCAGCATGATAATCAGAAAATATACGGTAATCCGTTTGCTCATAATACCCTTTCACATAAGCGGCCGCCCTTAAAGAGACGGGGAAAGTAAGATTCATTCCTCATTCCCTTCTCAGAGGCGGTCTTCCCCTCTCGACCCTTTTTCCAGGGCTATGAGAAGAAGATCGTCTTTGCTGATGGGCTTGTCAGGGGCGATGAAATGCCATTTTTCACCCTTTTGTCTGGTTGCGATCACGTTCATCTTGTATTTCCTGCGCAGCTGCAGCTCCGCCAGGGTCTTTCCGACCCACTCCTCTTTCGCGTCCAGCGCGGCCATATGCAGATTGTCGTCGATCTCGAAATAGTCCTTGAGAGACGACGACAGAAGGATGCGCGCCGAGCGCTTTCCGCCCTCTCCCTCGGGATCAATGATCTTATTGACGCCGATCTTGTTTAAAATGGAGGACATGATCTCGGAGGAGGACTTCGCGACGATTAAAGGGACGCCCTCTTCCCTCGCGACGGCCACCGTCATGATGGCTGCCGCGAGGTTGGTCCCCGTGGACGACACGACGATATCCATGTCCTTTAATCCGAGAGCTGCAACCTCCTCTTCATTTTCCACATTCGCTCTCACCAGCGACGTGCACTTCCCGGCGAACTCGGTGATGACGTTCTCATCGCGGTCCACAGCCAGCACGTCCGCCCCCATGAGGTACAGATTCTCCGCGAGGCTCTTCCCGTATTTTCCGAGGCCGATCACCGCAACCGATTTGTTCATTTTCAGATTCCTCCTTAGATGTGACAGTGGGGACAGTCCCCATTGTCACGTTTTTCTTATTTCCTAGCCCACATAGAAGTTCCCGTCCGCGTGGCTGATCTTATTGTTAAGACCCGCATTGATGGAGAAAAAGCACGCCATGGATATCGGACCGATTCTCCCGAGGTACATCGCCGTGATCACAAGGATTCTCCCGTACGTTCCGAGAGTCGGTGTGATGGCTCTCGACAGCCCTACGGTGCCGAGGGCGCTGTAGATCTCGTACATGGCGTCCACAAGAGAAATGTCCTCGCCCGCCATAAGGAGAAATGTCATGGCAGTCGCAACGAAGAAGCTCACCGTAAAGACGGCCGCGGCCTTTCTCATGGCCTCCCTCGGCACTCTTCGATAAAAGATCACCGTCTCGTTCTTTCCCCTTATATAGGATAATGCGTTCATGAACACCAGGAAGGCAGTCACGGTCTTGATTCCTCCGGCCGTTCCGATGGGAGAGCCCCCGATAAACATGAGGATGTATCCGAACACGCAGGAGATGTCCGTCAGATTCTCCTGGGGCACGGACGCGAAGCCCGCCGTCCGGAAAGTGACGGATTGAAACATGCTGTTGAGAATCTTGTCCGGGAGAGACATTCCCCCAATCGTGAGCGGGTTGTAGTATTCCGCCGAGAAAATGACGGCGGTGCCGGCAAGAAGGAGCACGATGGTGACGAGGAGGACCAGCTTGGTGTGCTCGGCCAGATGCCGCAGCGCAGTATACGGCCTCAGGTGATGCCTTGCGGCGCTTCGGATGCCGTC
>CADCPJ010000061.1 GCA_902803245.1 uncultured Lachnospiraceae bacterium
ATTTTCATTGTCATGGATGATCATGTTCAGGAACTCCTCGTTGGTGTCGGCTTTCGCCCTCACCACATGGCCGTTTTCAAATTCCAGGAACACCCCGTTCATGACCTTGCCGCCGAGAGTCGCCGGAAGGCCAAAGTAAATATGGCCCTGCACGCTCTCCCACAGAGGAGTCACGTAAGTCTCCCCGTCGGGGATGTTCTCCGTGTTGTCCATGACGGTCCACTTGTTGCCCCCGAAATCGAAGGAGAGGTCGGTGCTGTCCCCGACGATCTGCATGTGGTTTCCCTTGTCGAGGATATCCGCAATCCGCCGGTTCTCCTTCAGATACTGCTCCCAGTCAAGGGCGCAGGCATCGAAGAAGAGATCCATCATTTTTTCATAACTTACATGGGCCTGCTGCGCAAAGCGCTCGTTCGGAACCCTCACGAGGGCCCATCTCGTCTTCTGCCACCTGAGCGTTGAGACCTTTCCCATGGCCTTCTGGTAGAGCGCTACCTTCTCCGCCGGGATGTCCCAGCACTCGTCGAGGTTGCATGCGCCCCTCAGTCCCAGATAGCAGTCCGCCCACTCCATGCCGTAGGCCTCGATCGCAGGAATCCAGCTGATCTGCTCATCTGACCCGTACTTCAATATCCGGTGCTTGATGGACTCGCTCATATACTGGATCTGGGCGTATCCGCCGGCCTTTATGACCTCCGCGTATACCGCTTCCGCCAGTGCCGCCGTCTCCATTTCCAGCATCATGATCATCACTTTCTCGCCGGGCCTGACCTTGAGAGAGTAGTTCACGAGCGACTCCGCCAGTCTCTCCCACCTCTTGTCCAGGTCTCTCATCCGTTCGCCTCCGTTCTCCTAAAATATGCGGTAAACTGTTTGGCACGTCATTTCACCCGCCCATGTGACACCGGGGACAGTCCCCACTGTCACGTTTTTTACGCTTCCAGATACCCCTTAAGGAACTGCGCGACCTCGCGGACATAGGCGACGTAATCCCTGCCCGTGTCGCAGAAGATCTCCGCGGTGAAGAGGTGGACATCCATCTCCCTGGCCGCCGCTATGCACCTCGCAAAATCCACGTGCCCCTTGCCGTAATCCCGGAAGCGGTACTCGCCGGGCAGGGAATCCTTCAAGTGCAGGGAAGTCACATAGCCCTTGCCCTTCAGCAGATCCTGAACCGTCCGGTCCGCATCCCCGTCAAATGCATTTGTCTCATTCCCGATGTCGCCGTAGACCCGGAAGAACGGGGACGGGACGCGCCGGCACAGATTGGCAGCGTCCGTCACGGTTCTGCAGAACGGCATCTCCGCATTTTCGATCCCCATGACCACGCCATGATAAGCGCAGATGCTGACGGCCTTCGGCAGGTTCTCGAAAAACCGCGCCCTCGTCTCCTTAGTGGAGGGCTCGTCGTAGACGTCGTACCCGTTGATCAGCATGACCCTGCTCCCAAGATCCACTGCCAAACGGCATCCTTCGTCGATAACGCGGAACGCCTCCTCGTTTTTCGCGGGATCGAGAAGCCCGAGCGGGGTCTTTCTTAAGAGGCTTAAGGAAAATGTCGTAAACGGCACCTTCATCCTCTGGGACAGGGTCCGCCATCGAATCCGCTCCTCTTCGGGCCAGTCAAGCCGCGCCGCCCGCTCGGGAAGCAGGTCCACGCAAAACTCCACATGGTCAAACCCGCTCTCCTTCGCGATCGCAAGCTTCTCCTCCAGATCCATGTCGTCCGGCAGGGCCTTTTCATACATCCCGAGAGAATATCTGTACATGGCGCCTCTCCCATCTCACGAGTTTTCATCGCAGCGAGCGCATCCCGGGCACTCACGTCAATGCTATATCGTTCACATATCCCGCGCACTCACATCAATGCTATAATGTTCACACATTCCGAGCACTCACATCAATGCTATAATGTTCACACATTCCGAGCACTCCAAGTAATCATCAGTACACGTTCAATGCACATTCAGCGCACTCGTGTCCCTCATCCACTGACCGAAGGTGTCATACGCCTTCCGGTACTGTGAAAAATATTTCCTGTAGATCTCATGGTTTGCCGCGTTTGGCGTCACCTGCTTGCTGTAGCGGACCATGTGCGACACCGCCTCCTCGAAGCTCCCGTAGACGCCCGCGGCGATGGTCGCTAAAAGGGCGCTTCCGAGGGCGCAGGACTGCGGGTCCTCGGGCACGTTGACCACGACGTTCGAGACGTCGGCGTGGATCTGCATGAAGAGGTCGCTGTTCGTCGTGCCGCCTCCCATGTAGATCTCATTTACCTCATAGCCCGCCTCCCGGAAGGACTGGAAGACATTCTCCGTGCCGTAGGCCACGCCCTCCATGATTGCCCGGAAGAGGTGCGCCTGTGTGTGCCCGAGGGACAGCCCGTAGATGTTGCCGCGGATGTCGCCGTCCGTGTAGGGCGTGCGGTTCCCCTGCCACCAGTCGAGGACCAGCAGCCCGTCCGAGCCAGGAGCAATCTTTTCCGCCTCACGGTTCAGTTCCCCGTAGGCGCCGCCCTCCTTATCCTTCAGGTCGCCGCAGAAGCGGTTCTTGAACCAGCTGACGATGGAGCCGGAGGAAGTCTGTCCCCCCTCCACCATGCCGTATCCCTCGCGGATCGCCCCGGGAAATGGCCCGAAGATCCCGCTCTTCGAATACTTGTAGACATCCGTGAGCCCCAGGATCAGGTGGCTCGAACCGGTGATCAGCGCCACTTTTCCCGGGGAAATGACACCAAGTCCGAAGCACCCGATAAATGCGTCGGGCCCGCCCTGCGCGACAATCGTCTTTTCGCTTAATCCCAGAAACTCTGCCGCCTCTTTTTTCAGCGTTCCGAGATTGTCTCCCAGGTAATGGATCTCCGCGGGGAATTTATCAAGGACGTCCCCGAGACCGACCGCCTCGTAGAGGGATCTCTGGAAGCCTCCATTTTCCGAGTCATAGTACCAGCGGGCGGAGATGTTCGACATGCTCGCCGTCCACTTCCCGGTCAGCATGTAGGTGATCCAGTCCGTGCACTCGCAGACCACGTCCGCCGCGTCGTAGTTTTCTCTCTCGTGCCGCTTCAGCCACAGCGCTTTGCAAGGCATCCACTCCGCGGACACGCTGCCGAAGCTGTTGAACTTAAGGGCCGGGTCGCCGGTGGCCGCGATGTCCGCAGCCTCCTTGGCCGATCTCACGTCCATCCAGATCAGGCAGTCGCGGATCGGTGTGCCGTCCTTTTTGCAGAGCATGACGGAGCAGCAGGTCACGTCGTACCCGATGGCGATGATGTCCTCCTTGTCCACCTTCGCCATTTCCATAGCCGCTTTCATGCTCTTCCCAAGGCCGTTCCACCAGTCCATGGGGCGCTGTTCGGCCCAGCCGGGGTGCGCGTGGAAGGTCTCGTACTCCGTGGCGGCAAAGCCGATCTCACGGCCGTCCAGTCTGTAGACGCCGGCCCGGACACTGGTCGTCCCCATGTCGAAGCCGACGATGTATTTTTCTGACATGCGCTTCACCTCATTTTCATGCTGTGGTTTCCTGACATTTTTAGCCATAAGGATCATCTTATCGCTTTTTTAAGGCTGTTCCTGTCTGTCTCATCCCTTCTTGGACCATTTCTTGCCTTATCGCTTTCAGGCCAGTGCCTGTCTGCCTCATCCCTCTTTTTGGGCCAGTTCCTTCCTGAAGGCCTTGACCTCAGCCATGAACTCCTTCACTCTCTTTACATCCACGGGATTTTCAAATACCCCGTCGACCTTGAAAGTCGTGGCGCACACGGCGCCGTCGGAGTGCTCGAGCTGGCGGCGGATGTTGTCCTTGTTGCAGCCGGTGTTGCAGAAGACGGGCGTGTGCTTCACGGCATTTTTCACGCGCATCAGAATCTGGGTGTCCGTCTCCGCTCCGGCTGTGAGCCCGGATACGCAGAGGGCATCCGGATGATTGTTGAATTCCGTCGTTTTCGCGATGCTCTCGATGTCACGGCCGGCCAGATATTTCGCGGCCTCGGGGACGATGTTGTAGAGCATCCGGATATCCTTTCCGGACACCGCCATCTTGTGGCGGACGGTGGCTCCCACGTTCGTGTTCCAGAGCCCGAAGTCGGAGGCGTAGACTCCCGAGATGATCTCGCGGATGAATTTCGCGTCCACGGCCACGGCGAGGTCGATCGATGCAACGGGATCCCACAGGCAGTTGACGCCGAGCGGAATCCGGATCTCGCTTTTCAGTTCTCCGATCACTCTGGCCATGGAAGCGACCGTGACGGTCTCCACCTTGGTCAGGTAAGGGAGGGAGAATTCATTCGAGAACATCACGCCGTCCACGCCGCCCTCCTGCAGCGCCAGAAGATCGTGCCTCGCGCACTCCACGACTTTCTCCATGCCGCCCTCCGCGTCGTAATACGGGTCTCCCGGCATCGGCTGCAGGTGGCACATCGCGATGATCGGCTTATCAACCCCAAATAAATCCTTTGTCCACATTTTTCAAACTCCTTTCCAAACAGTCATTATGAAAGAGCTTCCAACCAGGCTTTGTAGAGGAGGCTCCCCACGATCGCGCCCTGGTCCGGAACGCCGTGGAGCTTCTCCCTGTGCACAAATGCCTTTCCGTAGACGGGAGCCATGTCCTTCGTCGCCTCGACGCCGGCGCACGCCGCCTCGTAACATTTCTCAGCCATAGCTTTCGCGTCGTCACATCCCGCTGCAGCAGCTTCCTGCGCCGCATCCGCCGCGGGCTTTAAGGAGTCGAGGAGGGTCCTCTCGCCCGGATTGGCCTTGCCCCTCTTCTGCGCTCCCTCATAATATCCCAAGGCAAATGCTGCAAATCCCGCTGCATCCAGGGTCTCATTTCCCTTGACGGCCTTTGCCGCGCCGAGCATCCCGCTGCCCATGAGGGTTCCCATCGTGGACGGCACGGCCGATGCGATGGCCGACCCGGCAGCAAAGAGCAGCTTGCCGAGATCCTTCTCGTCGATGCTGTTGACCTTCTCCTTCGCCGCGGCGAAGCCCTTGCTCATCGTAAGCCCCAGATCGCCGTCGCCGGAATTGGCGTCCAGCTCGATCAGGTAGTCCTTGTTCTCGTTCATGATGTCCGACGCCTTGTTGACGAACCGGACGACATCTTCTCTTGTAATCTGCATAGGTTTTCAGGCTCCTCTACACATTATTGATTTGTCAAGTGTTTTTTTGCGGAAAACGTGACAATGGGGACTGTCCCCATTGTCACCTTTTTTCAGCCGATCGCGTTCTGGTGGACAAACGGCGTGTCCGCTTCGGTGGACAGGTACTTCTTCAGCTCGTCGTCGAGCTTCATCACGGAGATCGAAGCGCCGATCATGTCCATGGAGGTGGCGAATTCACCGAGCTTCGAGAAATAGACCTTCACGCCCTTTTCCGTAAGGACTTCGTGCACCCTGCGGTACATGATGTAGAGCTCCTCGAGAGGCGTTGCGCCGAGGCCGTTCATGAGGACTGCGACTTCGTCTCCCTTCGCTGTCCCGAGATCCTTCAGGATTCTTTCAAGCATGTAGTCCACCGTCTCATCCGCGGTCTTCACGGGGCAGACCTCGACGCCGGGCTCGCCGTGGATGCCCATGCCGAGCTCCATGTCGCCTTCCTTTACGGAGAAGTTTGCCTTGCCGTTCTCGGGGATGATGCAGGGCGAGAGGGCCACGCCGAAGGTGCGCACAGACGCATTCGCCTTCCCGGCAATTCTCGCGACTTCCTCGAGGGGAAGCATCGCGTCCGCTGCCGCGCCGGCGCATTTGAAGACGAAATAGATCCCCGCGACGCCGCGGCGCTTGTTCTCGTCTCCCTTGTCGGCGGAGGCAACGTCGTCACAACCCTTCACGTGAAGGCACTTGATGTCGTCAAATTCCACCAGCTCCTCTGCCATCTCGAAATTCATGATGTCGCCCGTATAATTGCCGTAGATGTAGAGAACGCCAGCGCCGGAGTCGATCTCCCTCGTCACATTGGCGATCTGCTCCGCGCTCGGCGACTGGAAGACTCCTCCGATCGCGCAGCCGTCCAGCATGCCGTCGCCGACATAGCCGAGGAAGAGGGGCAGATGCCCCGAGCCGCCGCCGGTCATGATGCCGACCTTGCCCTCCTTCTTTCTGGTCGTGCAGTAGCATCTGAGGTCGTCCTCCACATATTTCACCCTGTCCGGGTAAGCCGCATAGATGCCTTTCAGCATCTCATCCACATAGTCCTCAGGCCTGTTCAGTAATCTCTGCATATCCTTTTCCTCCTCTAAAACGTGACAAAGGGGACAGTCCCCATTGTCATCTTTTCCGTGATTGTTGCACTTGACTAACAGGGGCTTTCCCCCATTACATGCTTTTGTGAGACATCTCCGCTGCCTTTCGCACGGCATCAATATCACCTTTCGTATGACACCATGGCTGACTTTCGCGCGGCATCATCGCGCGTCTCCACCGCCGCCTCTTTTGCGGAATCCGGGCTTCACGGCTTCCCTCATGCGGCAGCTTCCTTCTCCGCCTTCTTCTTCTTTCTGCTCTCCGACAGCTTGTCGCCGTAGTGGTTTAAGATCATGTCCCCGACAAGGACCGCGCCCCAAACGAATGTCTGGAAATAGCTGTCCACGCGGAGAATGCCGAACCCGCTGGACAGGAACTGAATCGTGAGCACCGCCATCACGACGCCCGTGATCTTGCCGAAGCCGCCGGAGGGGTTGATCCCGCCGAGGATCGCGACGATGAGGCAGCGGAGCACATACGACGAGCCGTAGGACGCCTTCGCGGAGTTCGTCCCGGACGCGATGATGATGCCGGCGACCGCGGACAGGATGCCTCCGAAGACGTGCGTCTTCATGATGACGATCTCATTTTTGATTCCGGAAAAGCGCGCCGCCGTCGGATTCGTCCCGACGAGATAGAGTTCCATGCCGTACTGCTTCTTCTGCAGAAGAATCGTAAAAATGATGACGACGATGACGAAGACGATAAGCGACATCGGGATGACGCCGAAGATGTAGGCGCCTCCGAAAAACGTAAACTCGGAAGGAGTCCCGAACACGGCCGCCCCTTTCGTCACGCCGACGCCGAGTCCGATGAAGATCTCCTGCGTGCCGAGAGTCGCCAGCATGGCCGGGATTCCGACGTATGCGATCAGGAAGCCGTTCAAAAGGCCGCATATTGCGCCGACGGCCATGGCAATCACAAGGCCTATGATGATGGCCGGCCACATCCCGATCTTCTCCTGTGCCCAGATGATGAACTGGCAGCAGAAAATCCCGCTTAAGTTCGCGATGCCGACGACGGAGAGATTGATGCCTCCGAGCAGCATGGCGAGTGAGACGGCGATTGCGAGGATGCCGACCTCGGGGAAGGTCCTGGCCATGGACTGAAAGTTGGACACAGAGAAAAACTTGCTCCCGTTGGCGGCGCTCATGATCACAAATGCCGCCACCATGATGAAGAAGAGCCTGACCATCTGGGCGTCCTCGGTGACGTCCCTGAGATATCGTTTCAAACCGTTTTCCTTGTTCATCTCCTGCCTCCTTCCTCACTCTTCCAGGATCTTCGCGATCTTCCGGCTGCTCTTTAACTCCTTGTAAGCCGACAGGGCTGTTCCGCCTACGATGACGATTCCTACGATCATCTGCTGCCAGCTGGAGTCCACGCCCACTAAGGTGAGGGAGCTCCTCGCCACGGTGATGAGGATGAGGCCGAGGGTCGTCCCGAAGACCGTTCCCTTGCCGCCCGCGATGTTGGTGCCGCCGAGGACGACGGCCGCGATGCAGAGCATCTCGGATCCCATGAGGTCGGTCGGCATGCAGATCCTGGCCTGCATGGTGTGGCAGATCCCGGCGAGTCCGGCCGCCGCTCCGATAAATGTGTAGACGAAGATCAGGATTCCGTTCACGTTAAACCCCGCCCGCTCCGCAGAGGTCCGGTTGCCGCCGATGGCGTATATGCCGCGCCCGAGCATCGTGTACTTCAGCATGAAGAATACGATGAGCGCGACCGCCACGAGGAACAGGAAGGTCCAGGTGCAGGTGGTCGTGACGGCTCCCGACGTTCCGCTGATCATAACCGCCTTGCCGAAATTCTCCATCGGCTTGCAGAGCCGGTTGACAGGCTTGCTGCCAACCAGCGTGATGAGCAGCCCGTAGTAGAGGGAAGACGTGCCGAGGGTCACGATGAAGGCCGGCAGCGAGAACTTCGTGATGATGAGGCCGTTCAAGAGACCGAGCACGGTGCCGATCGCGACCGCCATGAGGATCGGAAGGATCACGGGCCCTTCGTACTTGATGTTCTCCATGATCTTGCTGGTCGTGAACATCCCGCAGACCGCGATGGCCGGGAAGGACACGTCGATGCCTCCCGCGATGATGCCCGGCATCAGGGCAAATGTCATGATTCCCATGACGATGCTGTTCTTCATCAGCGAGACGACGTTTCCGGTGGTGAAGAAGACCGGGTTCGCGATGCCGATGATGAGGCACAGGATC
>CADCPJ010000062.1 GCA_902803245.1 uncultured Lachnospiraceae bacterium
AACAAGGGGCTCGGCGGAGACTATGTGGAGATCAATATTGACCGGCAGTACCTGTGGGTCTATAAGGACGGCGAAGTGGTTGTGGACACCGAAGTGGTGACGGGGCTTCCGGTATTCGGCCGCGTCACTTACTACGGCTGCTATTCCATCAAGAAAAAAGTCCGGGAGATCACCCTCGGCGACCTGGAAGTGGAGGGCTACGAGACCCTCGTCCACTACTGGCTCCCCTTCAACTCCGGAGAGGGAATCCACGACGCCTACTGGAGGGAATATTTCGGAGGAAAGATCTGGCTGACCAACGGATCCCACGGCTGCGTCAATGTGCCCGAGTGGTGCATGGAAGACGTCTTCGACAATGTCGAGGTGGGAGAGGCTGTCGTGATCTACGGAACCGAGTACGACGAGAAGGTAAATGACCCCAGCATAAAGACCGTGGATGAGGAGTATTACTACCGCGAGTTCTACGGGGAGTGAGAGACGTGAAACAATCTGCGTGAAACATGCCTGTGAAACGGGATTGTGAAACAATTGATGTGAAACATGCCTGCGAAACAGGTTCGTGAAACAATCTGCACGAAACCTGCCTGCGGAACTGCTTGAGGAAGGAGTTTGAAGCTATGGGAGAGATCAGACACATCACACAGCACACGAAGACGAAATTCCTGAATTTTTTTGAACTGGATACGGTGAAGAAGACGGGAAAGGCGGGAAAATACTTTCTGGCTTCGAGGGCGAAGGACGTGTCCGGCCTCGAGATCAGCCGGGGAGAGACGAAGGCTGACGGCGTCACGATGTACGTCCTGTGCGGCAGCAGGCGCGATAAGGTCCTGCTCATCCGCCAGTTCCGCTGGGCTGTCGGAAACTATGTCTATGAGTTTCCCGCGGGACTTGTGGAAGAGGGCGAGGACTTCCACGAGGCGGCTGTGAGGGAGGTCTACGAGGAGACCGGCCTCAATCTGACCGTCCTTAAGACAGACCCCATGTTCGAGAGGCCGCATTATATGACGGACGGCATGACGGACGAGGCCTGCGCATTTGTCTACGGATACGCCGAGGGAGACATCCGGGACCAGCATCTCGAGGACTCGGAGGAAATTGAAGTGGTGCTCGCGGACCGGGACGAGGTGCGACGGATCCTGAAAGAGGAGAGGGTTGCCTCGAACTGCGCGCTGCACCTGATGCATTTCCTTGCAGACGAAGACCCGTTCCGCTTTCTTGAGGGATAAGGACTTAAAAGCACCGGGCGGCTTAAAAAGTGTTGCGGCAAAATATCAGTAAAGGAGAAAACCACCATGAAAATATATGAGGAGCTTAAGGCCAGAGGACTGGTTGCGCAGGTCACGGATGAAGAGCGGATCGCCGATCTCGTAAATAACGGAAAGGCGGTGTTCTACATCGGCTTTGATCCCACTGCGGACAGCCTCCACGTGGGACACTTTATGGCTCTGTGCCTCATGAAGCGCCTGCAGGCGGCAGGCAACAAGCCCATCGCCCTCCTTGGCGGCGGCACGGGCATGATCGGCGACCCGTCCGGCAAGACGGACATGCGCAAGATGCTGACGAAAGAGCAGATCAATCACAACATCGAGTCCTTCAAGAAGCAGATGAGCCGCTTCATCGACTTCTCGGACGGAAAGGCCCTCATGGTCAACAACGCGGACTGGCTCCTTGACCTCAACTATGTGGAGCTTCTCCGGGAAGTCGGGCCCCATTTCACGGTCAACCGGATGCTGGCGGCGGAGTGCTACAAGCAGAGATGGGAGAAGGGCCTCACCTTCATCGAGTTCAATTACATGATCATGCAGGCCTATGACTTCTACAGGCTCTATATGGACTACGACTGCAACCTGCAGTTCGGCGGCGACGACCAGTGGAGCAACATGCTTGCCGGAACCGAACTGATCCGCCGCAAGGCGGGCGGCGACGCGGATGCCATGACCCAGGTCCTTCTCCTCAATTCCGAGGGCAAGAAGATGGGCAAGACCGTGAGCGGCGCCGTCTGGCTGGACGCCAATAAGACGACTCCCTATGAGTTTTATCAGTACTGGAGAAATGTGGCCGACGACGACGTCCTCCGCTGCATCCGCCTCCTGACGTTCCTCCCCATGGAGCAGATCGAGGAGATGAATGCCTGGGAAGGCGCAGAGCTCAACAGGGCGAAGGAGATCCTCGCATATGAGCTCACGAAGCTGGTCCACGGAGAGGAAGAGGCGGAGAAGGCCGTCCTCGCCTCCAAGGCGCTCTTTGGCGGCGGCGCGGATGCGGAGATTCCGACCGCGTCTCTTGAGGATGGCGACTTCGAGGACGGCGCCATCGGCGTGATCCAGGCTCTCGTAAAAGCCGGGCTTGTCGCCTCCAACGGCGAGGCGAGGCGCGCCATACAGCAGGGCGGCGTGAAGATCGGCAGCCGGAAGGTGACGGACGTCTTCGAGAAGATCCAAAAAGACGAGATCGCCAAGGGGGAAGTGGTCATAGCGAGAGGCAAGAAGAGCTTCAAGAAGCTCATTCTTGGCTGAAAAATTCTTAAAGACTTTAATACCGGCATATAGGGAAAACGAAAGGCTCTGCGTAAGAAAGATAATTTCGCTCACAGCAATAATACAAGTGTTTCCAGGGAGGAAGGTGCAGTATGATCTCGGAAAAAATGAAGGGGTTCGTCGCAAACAGCTCGATCATCCGGGCGATGTTCGAGGAGGGAAAGAAGATGGCCGAAAAATACGGAACGGACCGCGTCTATGATTTCAGCCTCGGCAATCCCAACGTCCCTGCGCCGGACGAGGTGCGTGAGGCGATCGTTGACATCGTGACGAACACCGACCCTGTGCGCGTCCACGGATATATGAACAACTCCGGGTTCGAGGACGTGAGGGAGACGATCGCCCGCCATCTTAACGAGCTGTACGGCACTTCCTACGGCGCCGGCAACATCCTCATGACGGTTGGCGCGGCGGGCGGCCTCAACGTGATCTTCAAGACGCTCTTAAACCCCGGAGACGAGGTGGTCACCGTGAGCCCCTATTTCGGGGAGTACCGGTCCTACGCCGGCAATTTCGATGCGGTTCTCGTGGAGTCTGCCGCGGACCCGAAGACGTTCTATCCGGACATCGCGGATCTTGAGGCGAAGATCACGGAGAAGACGAGGGTGCTGATCCTCAACTCGCCGAACAACCCGACCGGCGTGGTCTATCCGAAGGCCGTGCTCGAGGAGATCGCCCTCGTCCTTGAGAGAAAGTCCGGGAGGTACGGCGCACCGATCTACCTCGTTTCCGATGAGCCCTACCGCGAGATCGCTTTCGACGGCGTGGAGGTGCCCTGGATTCCCTCCATCTATAAGAATACGATCGTAGGGTCCTCCTACAGCAAGACCCTGTCGCTTCCGGGCGAGCGGATCGGCTATCTCGTGATTCCGTCTTGCCTCGATGACTTTGAGAACGTGACGGCAGCGGCCAATGTGGCGAACCGGATCCTCGGCTTCGTCAACGCGCCGTCTCTCATGCAGCTTGTGGCGGCGAGGTGCTGCGGGGCGAAGACGGATGTGGCCTACTACGACCGCAACCGGAAGCTTCTCTATGACGGACTCACTTCTTGCGGCTACGAGTGCGTGAAGCCGGAAGGCGCGTTCTACCTGTGGGTGAAATCCCCGGAGGAGGATGAGACGGCATTTGCGGCCAGATGCAAAAATGAAGAACAGATTCTTGTAGTTCCCGGCAGGAGCTTCGGGTGTGCGGGTTATGTGCGCATCGCCTACTGCGTCTCCTATGAGACCATCTTGAATGCGCTCCCCGGATTTAAGAAAGTGGCGGAGAGCTATCGATGAGTTTTCTTGAAAATATCAGAAGAGTGGAACCCTATGTCCCGGGAGAACAGCCCCGGGACAGCGGCGTCATAAAGTTAAATACCAATGAGAATCCCTACCCGCCCTCGCCTGCGGCCGCGAAGGCGCTCGGCGCGTTTTCCGCGGATTCCCTCCGGCTCTATCCGGACCCCGCCGCCTCTTCCCTTGTGGACGCGATCGCCCAAAGATACGGCCTTGCTCCCGGGGAGGTATTCGTCGGAGTCGGGTCGGACGACGTGCTCGCACTTTTATTCCTCACATTTTTCAACTCCGGGAAGCCGGTGCTCTTTCCGGACATCACCTACAGCTTCTACGACGTGTGGGCGGAGCTCTTCCGGATCCCCTATGAGCAGATCCCTCTTGATGAGAGCTTCGGGATCATCCCGGAGGATTATTTCCGGGAAAATGGCGGCATCGTCTTCCCCAACCCCAACGCCCCGACCGGAAAGCTGCTCCCGCTTGAGAGCGTCCGGAGAATCGTGGAGGGCAGTCCGGACAGCATCGTGATCATCGACGAAGCTTACATCGACTTCGGGGGCGAGAGCGCCCTGCCGCTGATCCACGAGTACGACAACGTGATTGTCGTCCAGACCTTCTCGAAGTCGAGGAGCGCGGCGGGACTCAGGCTCGGCTACGCCATGTCGAACGCATCCCTCATCCGGTATTTAAATGACGTGAAATACAGCTTCAACTCCTACACGATGAATCGCCTCACAATCGAGGCCGGAGCTGCGCTCATCCGGGACGAGGAGTACTTTCAGAGCACCATCCGCCGGATCATCAGGACGAGACAGGAGACGACCGCATCGCTTCGGGACCTCGGGTTCATCGTGCCGGAGTCGGCGGCGAATTTCGTCTTTGCTTCGCACCCGTCCGCGTCCGGAGAGGAGCTCTTTACATACCTGAAGTCGAAGAAGATCTATGTGCGGTGGTGGAACAAGCCGCGGATCCGCAACTATCTCCGCATCACCATCGGGACGGATGAGGAGATGGGGATCCTCCTCGAGGCGCTGAAGGAGTATCTCCGGAGGAGCCTGTGATTCGCCAGACGGGTATTCTCTGGAATACTCTTCACGGTATTACAAACAAGAAGCGATTATTAATACGATAAGAAACGGAGAAAGTCATGCAGGAAGTAGCACAATGGGTATCAACGCATCTCAGCTTTTTGCCGCCCCAGGCGATCGTCATGATCGTCTCCATGCTGCCCCTCATCGAACTCCGCGGAGGGATCCCGCTGGCGAGGCTCCTGATGCTTCCCCTGCCCGAGGCGATCTTCTTCTCCGTTCTCGGCAATATCATCCCGATTCCGTTTATCCTGCTCTTTATCGGCAAGATCTTCGACTGGCTCCGCCCGACGAAGACCTTCGGCGGGATCGTTGAGAAGCTTGAGAACCGCGCCATGAAAAAGAGCGGAAATGTCGCCAGGGCGGAATTCTGGGGGCTCGTCGCATTTGTCGGGATTCCCATTCCCGGAACCGGCGGCTGGACGGGAGCGCTCATCGCCTCGCTTCTCAAGGTGGATCTTAAGAAGGCCTCACTCGCGATCCTTCTCGGAATCGCCATCGCGGCCACGATCATGTCCCTCATCTCTTACGGCATCTTCCGCATGTGAGGCTGTATCCTGCAATTACACATCAACCGGCATTTTTCCAGCAAGGAGGCATATATGGCTGAGAATACGGTGCGCCACCTGGGCGTGATCATGGACGGAAACCGCCGCTGGGCGAAGCAGCATATGTTCGAATCGGTGATGCGCGGACACGAAAAAGGCGTGGATACCTTCATCGACCTGTGCGAGTGGTGCGAAAATGCGGGCATCCCGTATCTTACGGTCTATGCCTTTTCCACGGAGAACTGGAAGAGATCCCAAAAGGAGGTCTCGGACCTCTTTAAGCTCATGCGGAGATTCTTTGTCGAGGAGATCCACCGCTGCATCGAGATGGGCGTGCGGGTCCGGTGCATCGGCAATTTCGACCTGATGACGGAGGAAGACCGGAGGGTCATCCGCGAAGCGGAGGAGAAGACGAAGAATGAGAGCACGCTGCGCCTCCAGATCGCCCTCAGCTACGGCGGACGGGATGAGATCCTCCGCGCGGCCATGCGCTACGCTTCGGACGTAAAGCGTGGAACAGAAGCGGAGGGAGAGCTCACGGAGGAGTCATTTGAAAAGTATCTCTATACAGCGGGCATTCCGGACATCGACCTCGTGATCCGGACCGGCGGGGACAGGCGGCTGTCGAACTTCTTCCCCTGGCAGACGACTTACGCCGATCTCTATTTTACGGACGTGCTCTGGCCTGATTTCTCGGAGAAACTGCTTGCGGAAGCGCTCGACTACTACCGCTCAGTAAAAATCAATAAGGGGAAATGACCTATGGCAAAGAAGAGAACTGACAGGGAAGACCTGAACGCATTTCTTGCTTTTTACAAGGAGAGCACGGCTGCCCTCCTTGCGGCCTCGAAGGCCTATAACCGCCGCTTAAGGAAGGACCCGAACCCGATCATCCGGGGGTTCAAGGAGGATCTGGCGGATCTCAACACCGGCGGAAAGATGCTCCGTGGGACGCTCATCCGCCTCGGCTGCGCGCTCTCGGGCGCGGAGGACCTTGGGATCAGCAGCGATCTGGCCATCGCCTTCGAGATGTTCCAGACCGGCATTCTCATTCACGACGACATCATAGACAACGCGGAGACGAGGCGGGGGAAATTCACGATCCAGCACCGCTACGAGAAGCGCCTCAAGGTGAGGAATATAAGGATGCTGGCCGAGGTGGACAGCCCGAGGGACGTGGCCCGGTCCGCAGCCCTTTGCACCGGGGACCTGGGGCTCTACAGCGCGAACTGCCACCTGGCCAAGTCCTACGGGGATCACCCGGCATTTTCAAAGCTGATCACTTACTTCGACGAGACGGTGATCGACACGATAAGGGGGGAGATCCTCGACGTCGTCCTGCCTTATGAGCTGCAGGACGAGAGCTATGACGAGGAGACCAGGAAGAAACTCCTCGAGAAGTCCGTCCGGGACATCTACCACCTGAAGACGTCCCGCTATTCGGTCATCGGCCCTCTGCACCTCGGCATGCTGCTTGGCGGGATGGCCGAGGAGCACATGCGGGCGGCGGACCGCTTCGCGGACGAGATCGGAATCGCGTACCAGATCATGGACGACATCCTCGGGATCTATGCGGATGCGGGCTACCTGGGCAAAGACGTGGGCAGCGACATCAGCGAGTTCAAGCAGACGATTCTTTGGATGTATGTGCACAATGAGAAGCCGGAGGCCGCGGAGGAACTGCTTCAGTATTACGGGAAGAAGAAGATCAGGGAGAAGGACCTCGAGTCTGTCCGCCGGATCTTCCGCGAGTCCGGGGCCCTCGACTACGCGAAGAGCGTGATGGAGGCCTGCTTTGACCGGGCGGGAAGGAAGCTGTCCCGCATGCGCTTCCTGACGGAGGAGCAGAAGGCCATACTCAGGGGCTTTATCGTCTGGTGCAGCTTAAGGAGCAGGTAGGGGCGCCGCGCCAAAAGGCCTGACGCTTAAAGGAGCGCTTGAGGTGCCTCAAAAGGCAGGCAGGAGAAAGGAAGAAATATGCATTTTACGAAGATGCACGGAATCGGAAATGATTACATCTACGTAGACGGCCTGCGGGAGAAGATCGCTGACCCTTCCGCAGCTGCCGCCTCTTTGAGCGACAGGCACTTCGGAATCGGCTCGGACGGCCTGATCCTTATCAACCCCTCGGATTCCGCAGACTTTGAGATGGAGATGTACAACGCGGACGGAAGCCGGGGGAAGATGTGCGGCAACGGAATCCGCTGCGTCGGGAAATACGTCTACGACCACGGACTCACGAAAAAGAAGCACCTCACGATCGAGACCCTCTCCGGGATCCGGACGCTCGACCTGATACCGGGCGATGACGGAAAGATCCGGGCCGCGCGCGTCGACATGGGGGCGCCCGTTCTTAGTCCGGAGAGGATTCCGATGAGCGGGGAGCTGCTTAATGAGGCCGGACTCGGCGCATGTGCAGACGTCATCGACCTGCCGTACCGCTTCGGCGGCACGGAATATCGGATCACGGCCCTGTCCATGGGCAACCCCCACTGCGTGATCTTCCTTGAGGAGGATGTCCGGGACTTTGATCTTCAGACGGCAGGGAAGGAGATCGGGAAGCATCCGCTCTTCCCCGAGGGCGTAAATGTGGAATTCGTCAACGTCCTGTCCCAAAAGCACGTGCGGATGCGCGTCTACGAGCGGGGCTCCGGCGAGACCATGGCCTGCGGCACGGGGGCGTGCGCGGCGGCGGCCGCCTCATTCCTAAACGGTAAGACCGGCCGGGACGTGACGGTCTCTTTGCTCGGCGGAGATCTTGAGATCTCCTTTGATGAGGCGTCCGGCACCATTTTCATGACCGGTCCCGCCAAAGAAGTGTTTGAAGGCGACGTGACGCTT
>CADCPJ010000063.1 GCA_902803245.1 uncultured Lachnospiraceae bacterium
AACCAGTTCTCTGCCTGATTTTCACTCTGATTTCAGGGGTGCTGAATAGTTACAAATCGGGCTTATCACATGGTGCTCCCTGCGGGCGGGTGAAGAAATGAAGGAGCCAAAAAGGGCAGCGGGCCATGGGCGGGCAGCAGACGGCGCCCTTATGGGAATGGGACTTTCAAAGTATTCGCCGGAATGGTAGAATAGAAGGACATGAATCAGAACGGGGAACGCTGCAGGGCAAAAGAACATGAGTGAGAAGAAGTGGAAAGTTGAATTTCGCTATTACGAAAAGCCGGCCGTCGGCTACATTCTTCCGAAGCTCGGAGAAGGATGGCTGATTCATTACGGTGCCGACACGAAGGACACCCTGCACTATCACAACCTGTTTGAGTTTGGCTACTGCTACCACGGGAAGGGAAAACTCCTCATAGGGGACAAGGAGCACATCTACGGAGACGACTGCTTCACGGCCATTCCCCCGAATATCCCGCACACGACGGAGAGCGCCCCCGGAGGCGTGTGCAAGTGGGAGTTCCTCTTCGTGGACCTGAACGGCTTCATAGAGCAGGAGATGGGGGGATTCCGCATGAGCGCGGAGGAGCTGCGGAGGATCGTAAATGCGCACGGCACGATGAAGACGATGGAGCATCACCTGAAACTGGGTGCGCTCATCCGCCTTCTCATGGAGGAGTGCCGGGAGACGAACGCGCACTATGAGGAGAGCCTGAAGGGCTACCTTCGTGCAGCCGTGATTGAACTCCTGAGGCTGAGCGAGGAGCGGGAGCTGCGCTTAAGAAGCACGAGGCACGAAAAGTACATCGAGCAGGCGCTTGGCTATATCAGCAGACACTATCAGGAGGACCTCCGGATTGAGGACCTGGCCAGGGCGAGCGGCTTAAGTGAGAGCCATTTCCGGAGAGCCTTTGAGGAGAGCACCAACATGCGGCCCGTGGAGTACCTCAATATGGTGCGGATCGACGAAGCCTGCCGGCTTCTCTTAAAAGAGGACCTGGCTATGACGGACGTGGGATACCGGGTCGGGTTCCAGACGGCGTCGAGCTTTAACCGGAATTTCAAGAGACTCACGGGGAGCACGCCGCTGCAGTGGAAGCTGAAAGCCATCCGGAGCGGGGAAGTCAGGCAAAACCTGCACGTTCCCGCGATGCGGGGATGGGAGGCGGAAGAATGGGCCGGGACGGACAATCCCAGAAAGCTGAAAACCGACTGAGGACTCCCGATGGCGGAAGCGGGACCGGCGGAAGCGGCGGACAGCCGCCCGGCAAGGAGCGGCGGAATAATACATACAGGTGGAGATGGACCGATGCATCCGAAACTGACGATCTTTGTAAGCAGAAAGCGGAAGAGAGCCTCCGGGCTTTTGTCCGTTATCATGATAGTGTTTGCCGTGCTCTTCCTGCTCCTCGGCATTCTCTTTTCCAGAGGGTTTTTCCTCCCGTGCTTCCTGATGGCCGGGCTCTACTTTGCCTATGACCTCTTCTCGAGCCGGGACTACGAGTACATTCTTGAGAACAACCTTCTTCAGATTGACCTGATCCGGGGAAAACGGCTCCGGACGACGCAGCACATCATTGACCTTCAGAACCTTGTGGTCGTCGCGCCGCACGATCACGAGGCGGTGGCGGATTACCGCCGCGGCGGGCCGAAGGGAAAGATCGCCAAGTACGACTACACGTCCTATGACGACGCCGTTCCCTATTACACGATGATCGCCTATGAGGAGAAGAAACCCGTAAAGCTCCTTCTGGACCTGAATGAGGAGTTCCTTCTCGCGCTGAAGAGCAGTTACCCGGAGAAAGTGTTTCGGTGATGATCGAAAATGCATGTTTTTCAGGCGAAAATGATAACAAATTGTAGTACGTTGTTGGTAGGATTGCTACAGACACAGCAGTTCTGCCATTTTTTTTGAGCGGATTGCACAACTCGCTTTATAGGAGGATGATAGGTATGAAGAAAAAAATGATGTCAGTAGTACTGACCGGCGCAATGGCAGTTTCCATGCTCGCTTCGGCAGCTCCGGCTATGGCCGCTGAGGGCTCCGCAACCGGCGATCACACACTGTCCGTGTATGCATGGGACGCAAACTTCAACATTCCGGCTTTAAAAGCTGCTGAGGCTGACTACAAGGCCAATGTGGATCCGGATTTCGTTCTCAATATCATCGAGCAGTCCGGCTCCAGCGACGTCGAGAACGCTGTGACACTGGCAGCTTCCGCCGGCGACTACAGCCAGCTTCCTGACATCGTCCTCTTCCAGGATCACTACATCCAGCGCTACGTCAACGACTATCCTGATGCATGGGTTGCCCTTGACGACATCGACATCGACTGGAGCGACTTCGGAGAAGAGAAGCTCTCCTACTCCACGATTGACGGCGCTCACTACGGCGTGCCGGTAGACAACGGCACCGCGATCTTCGCTTACAGGGTTGACCTCCTCGAGGAGTGCGGCTACACGCTCGACGACGTGACGGGCATCTCCTGGGACGAGTTCATCGAGATCGGCAAGAATGTCTATGAGAAGACCGGCAAGTACCTCCTCTCCATGGACGGCAGCGGCAACGACCTTCCCTATATGCTCCTTCAGGCGGAAGGTGTCTCCCAGTTCAAGGACGGCGAGCCCTACATCACGGAAAATGAGACGATGGTCCAGATCATCACAAAGATCGTCGAGATGATCCAGAACAACGTCCTTTACCTCGGCAATGACTGGTCCGACTACACAGACCAGACGATCGTCGGCGACATGGTGGCAGGCGTCATGAACGGCAACTGGATCATCCCGACCATCGAGCAGGTCGCTGAGAACAGCGGAAAGTGGGAGATCACAACCCTTCCGACGCTTGAAGGCGGCGGAAAGGAAGGCTACGCTGCAAACGGCGGCTCCTCCCTCTACATCACAGGCAACTGCCAGAACGTCGACCTCGCGAAGGACTTCCTCGCTAAGACATTCGGCGGCTCCACTGAGACTTACGATGCAGCCCTTACAGACGGCGGCGTGATCACCTGCTGCGTATCCGCAGGCCAGTCCGACGTCTACAACGCAGGTGTTGAGTACTTCAACGGCCAGCCGATTTACGCCACAATCGTTGAGATGGGCTCTCACGTCATCCCGGTTGAGCAGAACGACTATCACTATCCTTGCCGCACATACATCGGCACTGCAATCCAGCAGATCCTTGAAGGCGCAGACGTTGAGAGCGCCCTCGCGGATGCCGAGTCTCAGCTGAGATTCGACATGGGCCTGTAATTGACGGGTTTCCATCCATCGATAACAGCAGCGCTTTTCAAAGAGACGGGGAACGGGTTTTCCGTTTCCCGTCTCTTGCACTCCATCGCTCCAAAACTGGAGTAAAAACGGGATGCCCTGCCGCAAAGTCCCGGCGGATCATTTCGCAAATGACTGAAATTGACGGGAAGGCTGCATGCGCTTCGCGAAAGAGGCGGAAAAGAGCAGTTTATCCCCTGAGGGAGGCATGGATAATCTATGAACAAAAAGAAAATGGGTCTGGTGGCGAAGCAGAATCTGGCCGGCTGGGTATTCCTGGCGCCCGCGTCATTTATGATCTTCGTCATGAGCTTCTACCCGATGGTACAAGCTTTCATCACGTCCTTTAAGACCGGTTCGAGTGCGAACATGCAGTGGTCCAATCCACTGACCTACAACTATACGCGTATGTTCCAGGACAAGCTCTTCATGACGTCCGTGGGAAACACGTTCCTGTATCTCATCATCCAGGTTCCGATCATGCTGGTCCTCGCGATTCTTCTGGCCCAGCTCTTAAATAACAGGGACCTGAAGTTCAAGGGCCTCTTCCGCACCTGCGTCTTTCTGCCCTGCGCGACGGCGCTCGTGTCTTACGCCCTGATCTTCAAATCTCTCTTCGCAACCCAGGGCCTCATCAACTCCGCGCTCGTGTCTTTGGGCATTTTCAAGGAGAACTTCAACTGCCTCGGCACGGCGTGGAGCGCGAAGATGGTCATCATCATCGCCCTCATCTGGAGATGGACCGGATACAACATGGTATTCTACCTTGCCGGACTTCAGAACATCGAGTACTCCGTCTACGAGGCAGCCAAGATCGACGGCGCGAACGGCTGGAAGACTTTCTGGAAGATCACCGTTCCGCTTCTCCGCCCGGTCATCATCATGACCTTCATCATGTCCATCAACGGCACGCTGCAGCTCTTCGACGAGTCCGTGAACCTGACCAAGGGCGGCCCGGCCAACGCCACGATCACGATGTCCCACTATATCTACAACAACTCCTTCGGAACGGGCGTCGCCAACTTCGGCTATGCATCGGCCATGGCGTTCTTCGTATTCATCCTCGTCGCTGTCCTTGCAGTGATCAATCTGAAAGTAGGTGATACACGTGACTGAGAAGAGAAATAAATCCGCAATTCAGAGACGTCTCATTCCGAGCTACATCTTCCTCATTATCTGGTCGCTGTTCTCCGTGTTCCCGCTGTACTGGATGATCACGGCGGCGACAAATGACACGGTGGAAGTGGCCCGGGGCAAGATCATCTTCGGAACAAAAGCAGTAGAAAATTTCACGAAACTGATTCACAGCCAGAACCTCTGGGGCGCCATGTGGAACTCCTTCCTCTATGCCATCGTCCAGACCGTGATCTGCCTGCTCATCTGCTCGCTCGCGGGCTACGGCTTCGAGCTCTATCACGACAGGGGCAAGGACGCCCTCTTCGGCATCCTGCTTCTCGCCATGATGGTTCCTGGCGTTGCCACGATGATCCCGCTCTTTAAGATGATCGCCGGCATGAAGCTGCTGAACTCCGTCTGGGGCTTCATCCTGCCTGCGATTGCCACGCCGTTTATGATTATGATGTTCCGGCAGAACTCGAGAAACTTCCCGGTCGACATCATGGAGGCGGCCCGGATCGACGGCCTCAACGAGTTCCAGATTTTCTTCCGGATGTATATGCCGGTCATGAAGTCCACCTATGCGGCTGCGGCCGTCATCGTCTTCATGAACGCATGGAACTCCTATCTGTGGCCGAAGGTCGTCATGACCGACACGAAGGCCCAGACGATGCCGATGCTGATCGCGAACATCGCCTCGGGCTACACCATCGACTACGGCATGATGATGATGGGCGTTCTCTTCTGCTCACTGCCGACGATGATCATTTTCTTCGTGCTTCAGAAGCAGTTCACGGAAGGCATCACGGGATCTGTCAAATGATTTCCGGATCCTTCCTTTATGCGGATCGTATTACAAAACGTGACAATGGGGACTGTCCCCATTGTCACATTCTTAAGTTAGTATGAGTGAGGTGTCCCCATGGCAGTATTCCGCTACGACATTGTTAAGAATCCGAGAGTATTTCAGGAAAACCGGCTTCCGGCGCACTCCGATCACCGTTTTTTCCTCGGGGAAGTTATGGACGGGGAGTCCGATGCGCGGCTTGACTTAAATGGAACATGGAAGTTTTCCTATGCGGAGAACTATGCCTCCGCGATTCCCGGCTTCTATAGAGA
>CADCPJ010000064.1 GCA_902803245.1 uncultured Lachnospiraceae bacterium
CATCCCGGAGTTAAAGCCGGAATACTACAAGGCAAAGTTCAGCGCGGAAGTCCCGGAAGACCAGGGTACGCCCGTGCTGCACATCTACTCGGGAATCCCCATCGGGGCATATGTGAGATACGAGCTGCAGCGCTTTGACGATGATATGAAGCTTTGGTACACCCTCGGCGAGAGCGAATATGTGAAGATGCTCCGCGCTGACGATGAGGAGGTCGCTCTTCAGGCGAACTTCACCGGGAAGTGGCCGGCAATTGACGGCGAGTTTTTGCATATGAGCAGTCTGGGGGAGCTGGACAGGTACGTGCTGATGCAGGCGTCGGTACTCATCCCGGACTGGAGTATAGAGGATGTGAAGCTGCGGATTCTTGCGGAGTATCCCCCGGATTATTACGATATGCCGCCGGAAGAAGATGATGATGATGCGGAGAGCTCCTCATCAGACGCTTCCAAGCAGCCTCTGGAAGAGCTTCCGGAAGAGGAAGAGGAGGAGGAATCGGAAGTGGTGTACTCGATTTCCGGAGTGTGGGATGGATTCGATTCCTCCACGGGGCTCCCCAACCGCAACACCGTTTCCCTGTACTCACTGCAAGGAATGGACATGGTGATATGCAGCGCGCTGTACAGCAATTACCGGAAAGACATCGGGGATCTGCGCTACTCAGACCCGATCCCCATCACCCCCTCCCTTGAGGTTCTTGACGAGAATCTTCCCGAAGGAAAGTACCGGCTGAGATATTCGATCAGCGACATGCTGGACACATCCTATACTACCGACTTCTTCGATTTCACCTGGGACGGAGAACAGGCAGTTTTCGAGCCTTCGGACAACCTGGATGAAGATACTGAGGATCCGGGTCTGGAGGATCAGGACGAGGCTGCATAAGCTATCAAAAAAAACGTGACATTGGAGATAAGTCCCCAATGTCACGTTTTTTTATCGGGCTGACATGCTGTAGGTAAACACCTCGGAGATCTCTCTGTCGTAGCCGTCATAGAAGCCCCTCGGCATACCCAGTATGATCCTTGCACCTCTGTTGTAGAGAAGAAGCAGCGATCCGTTTTCCTTATCAAAGGTCAGGCCCTCGATCTCTCCCTGCTTTGTCACATCGTCAAATGTCCTCTCCAGCGTGACATTGCAGTACGTGCTGCCTTCCGTGATCTTTGTCCTGTAGAGGTGATCCGGCTCGTTGTCGTCGGCTGTGCCGTCATCCGCCGTCATATAGAGGTATCCGTCGTAATAAGCGACTCCCTGCAGCCACTGGGGAGGCATCTGCATGTGGACCTTCCCGAGGTATGCCCCCGTCTCCAGGTCATACCTGTACAGGTAGCGGCCGCTCTCCTCTCCGACCCAGGAGCACATCCACACGGACTTTGTGTCCGGGTCCACGGCGATTCCCGAGCATTCCAGCTGCCCGCTTGCTTCCTCGAAGGAGAAGGTGCGCTTCAGCTTCAGCGTATCGCCGTCGTAGACGGCGATCTGGATATTCTTTCCGACACCGTCCATGAAGTACTCGGCGCCGATGTACAGTTCGTTCTCATATACGTCGATGTCCGCGATGTGGTTGACTTCCATCTCATACCCTTCGAAGGGAGATTCGTTTTTCGTGATCAGGTTCCAGTCCTTGTCGTATTTCGCAAGTGTGGCGGAACCGCTCACCCAGTAATAACCATTTTCGGCACATACGCCCTGTCTCCCTTCGACCTCACGCGATCCGGCAAGACTGTACTCATATACCGGCAGCATGGCAGATGCATCATCCTCGGGTCTTGGCATGAAAGCCTCCTCCGCGGCGAAGGCCTGGCAGGACATGGAGCCCGCGATCAGCATCGAAAGAACAACAGATACGCCTCTCTTCATCATTGTTATCTCTCCTCCTTTATAGTCGTTAATGAAACTGTGTTTCTTGCGCAGAACATTTCGTTTTCCCTGTATATCCGCAAGTGACTCCCTGTGAGCAGCTGCTTAAGCACACATCGGAATCAATATACCATCTTCCTGCCCCTTAAAGCACGGGAGGTTCCAGATTGGAATACAAGGTCACTGCGATCTGGCATCGATCCCGTGTCTGCGGAATGCAGACACGAGAAGGCGGATCAGATCGCGGCGGACCTGTTGAAAGTACTTCGAATCGCAGTCCACTTTGAACTGCAGGATCAACGAATCGGATTTGATCTCCTCGATTCCGAGGAATACGAGGTCTCCGGAGATATGGCTCAGCTCTTTTTGAATCGCGGCGAGCTCATCCGGAAGGAATTCCTCGATGTCCGATATCTTTACATCCGTTCCGATCCCGATATGGACGAAACAGCTGGACGGCATCCTGGAATAATTCGTGAAGGATTTGATCGTGTTGTTCGATATGACCTTCACGTTCTGATCGTCCAGGTCCACGATCGACGTGTTGTGCACGCCGATCTCGCGCACCTGCCCTCTTGTATTGTTGATCTTGATCACATCCCCGACCTTCAGCGTCCCCTCAAAGAGAATCGTGAGCCCGGCCAGAATGTCCGTGATCATGCTCTGCGCACCCAGACCGATGACAATGGACAGGATGCCCGCGGAAGCGAGGAGGGATGATGTCGGGGCGCCCAGCCTGCTGGCGCAGATAAAGATGGCTGCGATGAGCGCGGCATACCGGACGAAGCTGGTGAGCATGCGGATCACCGTCTTCTCCGTCGGCGGGACCAGCTCCACGAGGACGCTTAAGAGGCGGGTGACGACAAATCCCGCCGCGGCAATCAGCAGGGCATAGATGATCGAGAGCGTAAACGAGAAGATGTCCAGTCCTTTCGGCCAGTTGATATTGATGAGGTAGTACATCAGGCTGTTCGTCGAAAACAGATGATCCTTGAAGAGAACTATGAACCACATCACAGCGGAAAGGAGGACGGTCGTCCGTCTAAGATACCGGGTGATCGCATTTCCGCCGCCGTTCACATTCGTGTCCCAGATCGGGGCGTTCTCGCTCCATTCGAAGGGAGCGCCGCCGTTCTTTCTTTTCACTAAGAGAGCAAGAACCAGGAAATACAGCAGTTCGGCCGCAAGGCACACCAGCGAAATGATGAACCCGTTCAGGATGGTCTTCGGGAGCTCTCTCGAGACGTCGAAGGCAGTGATGACATAGAAGCGGTCTCCCTCCTTGCAGCTTCCGAAATTGACCCCGGAAGGCAGGCGGAAAAATCCGGTAAAGCCGTTCTTCAATTCCCTGTCGGTCAGGTTCACCGCTTCCGCAGTCATTCCGTCGAGGAGAGAGCTCCCTGCATGGATCTTCATGGTCTCCTTGTCGATGACGAGGACAAATGTGTCGTTTAAATCCGCCATCGTATAGAGGATGGACCGGATGCTGAACGGAGAGACGAATCTTGCCTCCATTGCAGGATCGTAGGCAATCATGACGAAGCCATGATAACTCCCGTCATCCGCGATGACAGGAGAGCCTGCCAGAAGGCATCTCTCATTGAGAAATGCGTTGTTCTCGTCCGTGCAGACGACAAACGGCTCCCCGTAGAGAAGCCATGTAAATACATAGCAGGGATCTTCCTTGTCGCCCGGAAGCGTGAGCCCGGTATAATTCCGGTCAGAGGCAATGACCTCTCCGTTCCCGTCAAAGATGAGGATGTGCTTCAGGCCCATCCTGTCCGCCATCTCTTTTAAGTCCCTGCTGTTTTGAAAGTCCGGATTCGCGCTGACGAGCCCGGCAATGGTTCCCGTCTGCATCTCAAGATAGTGATGATAGAGTTTTGTTCCGCTTGCCTGCGTGTCATCGATTCTCTCAATAGGATTAAAGATTGACTCCAGCTTCACCCGGCTGGACCAGGTGTGCGCGAGGTAATCGCAGAGCACCGTGCTGAATACGCACCATGCAAGGGTAAGGGTTAAGATCAGGATCATGAGCCCCGTCATCCGCCTCACATAAAGTATCTGCCTTCCTCCCCTGCCCTCCCTCTTTGCCAGTTTGCCTTCAAGGAAGAGCACAGTGAAGCGGCGCATCGCTCCGAATGCGATGATGACCGAGACGGCACAGAATACGAAGATAAAGCAGGTCGTGTGGAAGATCTCCCGGTCACTGACCGCGCGGAACACATAGGTGTCACCGTCGTCAATCCGGATGACGCTTCCGCGGTATCTGTCCCCTTTCAGACTGACCCAGCCGCGCCAGCCGTTTTCAAGGATTAACGGGCTAAGTCCCAGCTCACGGATATTCTCCGCCGAGCGGAAGTCCGGATCCGATGAGAAGGAAATGGTGCCGTCCTCCGATATCACCAGCTCCAAGGCATCCCAGTCGCTTAAGTCCCTGTTGTATATGACGCCCCAGTCCGAGGTATCTCTCTCAAGCTGAGTGAGCTCCGAGGAGTCATTTTGAATGACAAGATACCTGTCCTCATCGCCGATGCGGGCGGACACAAGTGTCCATGGCGAGCTCCCGTCTCTTTGAACTTCGATGGGGCCGGAAACCGGCTCGCGGGCAGTGCCGCGGAACAGCTCGCTAAAGGATTTGTCGGAAAAATCAATGTCCCCGCCGTCACTGACTGCCGAGCTTAAGATCTTCCCGTCCCCGGAAAGAAGATAGACTCCCCCGGCCTGGAACGCGTTCTGCAGGCGGCTCAGTGTGATTCCGGTGATTTCATCGGCCCCGTCGTGCTCCAGATAGAAAAGTCCGAGCTCCGCCATCCTTTTCTGCATTTTCTCGTAATTGTTCCTGTTCGCCGTGGCATTTGCCTGCGTCTCTTTGACGATCTCCTCAAGCTTAAGAAGACCGTCATGGAGACGGCTGTCCAGGCGGCTTACGCCCATATCCCAGAGAAAGGCGTAGAAGATCACGCAGAAGACAGCGAATAAAGTAAGTTCAAGAATCAGTACCCGGCCGTTTTTTTTATTCATAGCGACTTCTCCTGCTAAGCGCGGTACTCATCAAGCAGCTCGCCCAGTTTTCTCTGAACCGTTACGACGTATTCCAGACACTCCCTGGCCTCCACGATGGAGATCGTGTGGCTGTGGGCGGACCGGTTGCGGTAATCGTCCCGGATCTTTGCGATGACCGGCATCTGTGCCCTCATCACTTTATAGGAATGGGCGGGGTCAGTCAGAATCTTCTCTTCCGCATACCGCTTGAATTCATTCCACGCATTTGTATTTGCCACTCTCCCGGAATCGTCAAGGCCGATGATGTAGCGGAGCTTTCCGAGCGTGATCTGGTTCTCCTTCAGGAGCTTTTTGGGGCCATTTTCTTTTTTGTCCTGCTTCTCAAAGCATTCCGCGGGGAGCTTCTTAAGTCCCGCCTCTGACCCGTAGTTCGTCACCTCATACTCGACAAATCCCTTGAAAATGCGCTTTTTCAGCTCATACTCGCAGGCTTTTCCGATCTGGACGCAGATTCCGGAAAAATCGATCATCCGGTCGTATTCCTTCATGCTGTCGTACGCCATCATGGCGGTCACGATCCAGGTCCGCGATTCGTCGCTCATCTTGTTCCAGGCGCTTTTGCCCAGGGATTTTCCCGCCTTTTTCTGATATCTGGAATCGGCTTCCTTAATGATGTTCCCGCTCTTCTTTGCGAGATCGTCCATCTGCTTTTCCGGATCCTTTTTTCCTTCGGCCATCTCGCTCACGAAGCTTTCGATCCACTTCCGGCGCCGGATGAGATGAGAGATCTCTTCTCTTAAGTAGTCCTTCAGTGCCGCATTTTCACTCAGGATCACCGCGCCCCTCCGGCCGGAGGAGATTGCCTTGTAGATCCCTTTTTTCTGGTTTTTCTGAAATGAGATCCGGCCGGATTCCGGATCATAGGCAATATTTGCAGGCAGGAGGACATGCGCCATGCCGTCCCGCTTCATTTCGTCAAATTCCTCCCTGGACCCTGCGAGGAGAACCTCATACAGGTTCGGATCATAGTCCTCCCGCCGGATCTTCGCGAGCTGCAGCCGGTTTACCAGCCATCTCATGCCTCTTCCGCCGTCCGCGAATGAGGCGTCCCGGTTCATGCGGGTGATCGTGAGCTGCGCTCCCTCCTCCTCAGCCCTGGCCGTGAGGACAGCATCATTTTCCAGCCCTTTCAGTCCCATATCCTGAAGTAAGTCGCAGACAAAGATGCTCACTTTGCATAAGGACAGCTGGTCTAAGGTCCCGCCGTCCTCCCCGCTTATGACGATGAGGTCAATCTCGCCGTCCGGCCGCTCTCCCCCGGAGAGGATCTGCACATTCCTTCCCTCGCTCTCCAGCTTCTCCATGACGCTCATGACAATGTCCCCTTCTCCGATCTGCCCGTCTATGACGTACCACGCCTTCCGGCCGCGGCGGACATTGTTCGTGATGGAGGAAAAGAGGTAGATCTGGTCCTCGCTCCGGTCCTTGGGACTTAAGGAAAAGGATCTTATCTCGATGGCACTCAGCTTTCGAAGCGCCTCTATGCCTCCTCCCCCCGTGATCACCGGCTCAAGAAAGTGCAGCAGTTCCTCGGTGTCGTTGGCATAGAAAACCGGATACTCGTCCGTCAGCTGATCGTCATAATCCGTAATGATGTCCGAGTCGCAGGAATAGAAGCAGTCAAATAAAAAGGAAGCGCTCTCGTAGCTGACACTTTGAAGTTCCTCTTCCGGAATCCCCCTGAACAGCCGGCGCGAAAAGCTGTGCATGGCAAGCGAGGGGTGGATCGAAGTCCACCGGGTATTCCCCTCCCGAAAGGAGACGATATCCTCCGCCCTGGTCAGCTTCACCCCGCTCCCAGCATAGACGCCCAAAAGGCTGTATCTGAGAATCCCCTCCGTAAGGGAAGCAAAGATCAGCTTCATATGGCTGGCACCTGCCCTCTCCTCCAGGTCGATGCGGATTCCGGCTTCCGGATTTAAGAGCGATCCGGAGCCTTCCAACATGCCGCACAGAGTCGTGAGCGCGTATTTCCAGGCATAACGAAGCTCACCTGTGACCGCCTTTCCGGAAGCGGCCTCATATTCTGCGCAGAGGAAATTCACCAGCCGTTTTGCCCGGACGTCCTTGCGGAACCGGGCTGCATGGTTCTCATAGACTTTCATGGCATCAGTCTTCTTCTTATTACAAAAATGAGGAGCCACTTCTTACAGCTCCTCATGGTTCAAAGGCGGGATCTGACCGACAGGTCATGGCCGTTATTTTCCGCAGCAGTTTGGCACTCCCGGTACCCGGGATGCTTCGCTGAACGATATTCTATAAGTATATACCAGACATATGCTTTTTACAATATTTGAAATGATTTCAAATCTTCCGCTTCCGCATAAAGCATGTTGTTAATTGTGTTGTACCGCTTATAAAATATTGCTATACTGTCTAAGGACACTGCCGGGTGCAAAGATGTGTTATTTCCGACCTTTTCAGGCATTGTGTGAATGGAACACCGGATGTAAGTTCACGGCGCAGCCGCAGTTTCCTTCATTATCTCGTCAAAGGAGGGTAACGATGTTATGACAAAGGATCAACTGACAACCCAGAGCCCCGAGGACATCCGTCTGCAGAAGTACAGGTGCTCGCTCATTTCCAGCGGAGGCGCGATGGTACTCTTCTCTTTGTGGACGGTGCTGCGGTCACTCGTTCAGATTGATGCCCAGCTCAATTACAGAGGGAACTCGGAGGCGCTGATGCCCCTCGTTACCACAATCGTGGTCGTTGGCATCATTGATCTCGTCCTGAAGCTCTATGTCGGCCTGTCCGCCAGGCTGGAAGGCCTGGCAAGGGGCAAAAAGAGGCCGTATCTTGTCCTGGGAATCATTATTGCCGGCATTTCCCTGCTCTCGCTGGTATTTATTCTCCTCGAGCTGCCGACCGACATCAGGATGTACGGCGTACTTACTCCGATCATCACTCTGGTAGTTGAGATCACCGTTTTATATGCGGCAATGGATCTGGTCATCTCCGCCACAAAGATGAGACGGCTGGAAGAAGAAATGGGGAGGGTATATTAAATGCAATTGGATTTCCACTATTATGCTACCTACTGCGCCGCTTACCTGGCAGGTTACTCCCATGAAGACAGCCTCAAGGTCTGCTACAGCGCCCAGTTCCCGGACAACTGCACCCGGACCTTCCTTGCAGGGGGAAAGGCACCGGTCTCCGCTGCCACCACCCAGTCGGCACTGGAAATGGCCGACGCGGACACGGATCCGGTCGGTCTGCAGGATATCACCCGCATATGGGCCTCCTTCCATTTTCTTCCCTACGATCTCAAGGCAGATGTAAAGAAGGGCGGGAAGCTCTACAGGAACAAATACCGGCTGATCTGCAATCCGAACGGCGAGCTCCTCAAGGAAACCATTCATCTCGTCAAGGGCAAAGGTCTCGAGGCCGCCGGCATGGCGATGCACATCCTCGCCGACACCTGGGCACACCGCTATTTCGCGGGAACGCCTTCTCTCGTCATCAACAGCACCAACTACTATTTCTACGAGATTCTTAAGCAAAACGGAGAGTGGACCGAGCGCCCGGTGAATTTCAAGCACACCCCCGGCGAGAATATCGAAAAGTGCGCCTATATCAACAGCCTCGATTCGGACAGCGAGATCTCCGTCATGAACCTGGGACACGGGCGCGCCGGGCATCTTCCGGACTACAGCTTCATCCGGTATAAGTTCATGCCGGCGTGGAAAGACCACGGGATCATCTATAAAGACAATCCCGAGGACTACTATCACGCCTTCTGCCAGATGATCTACGCCATGAAGCATCTAAGAGGCGAGATCCCGGTGTTTGAGACCGGCAAATATGCCACCGACGTCACGAAGCCCTATGAGGATGAGATCCTGTGGATCATTAATAAGAGGCAGCTGGATGCGTGTCTCGACTGGAAGGCATTCGGGGAAAAGCTCTCGGGAAAGGAGATTCCCGATTTCGATATCGATCTCTTCCGCAGGGAATATGTGATCGCTTCCGCAGATGAGAAGGACAACACCGGTCTCGGAAGATTTATTCTGGCCGCGCTCGCACATAAGAGCATGATCACGAACAGGATCTACAGATCGGGAAGTCTGCTTGCCGGATATTCGACGGAATACGACGGGAAAGACGTCGGCATCAAGGACTATCTGAAGCTTATCGGCCTCAGGAAGAAAGGAGCGGGCAAATGAAAAAACTGGCCAGGTTCAGAAACCTGATTTTAGGCATCGTCATGCTTGTTTTCGCTATGGTTTTGCTCATATGGCCGCAGTTCGGCACACCCATGATCATGCTGGTCGCAGGTATCGGACTCCTTATCTACGGCATCTACTCGCTCATCTTCTACTGCACGATGGCCGTTCATATGGTCGGCGGCAAGAGGATTCTCTTCCGCAGCGTTCTCCTCCTCGACCTGGGCGTCTTCATGCTGTCGTCTTACCGCGGGTCAGAGCGGCTCATCCTCCTCTACCTGCTGGTGCTTCTCGCAGCCTATGGCGCGATCGATCTGGTCAGGGCCCTCGAGTTCAGAAAAGAGAAGGCGGCCTGGAGGGTCCGTGCGGCCTCCGGAGTGCTCTGCATCGTGATCATGATTGCCGCGTTCGTCTTCAGGAAAAATCCCAACACGCTGGTTTACATCTTCTGTCTGGGACTCATCTCCGCCGCGCTTGGCAAGATCGCATCCGTATTCAGGAAGACTGCTGTCATCTATATTCCGGAATAACGGGATATAGATTTCAAAGAGTGAAAGAAATAGAGCGCCTCACTTTTTAAGTGGGGCGCTCTCATGATCTTCCGCGTCAGCCGCGCAG
>CADCPJ010000065.1 GCA_902803245.1 uncultured Lachnospiraceae bacterium
GTATTGCCGAAGGCCCCCGGAAAGGTATTGCTGTAAACTGATTGGAAAAGTATTGCTATAAGCCGCCAGGAAAAGTATTGGCGACTTAAAGGAGAATAAGTCTCCTTCTTTCGCCCCGATAGTGATATGATGGTACTGGCCGGAATGTCCTGCTTTTGCAGACAATTTCGTGAACGGCTGCTTAAAAAACGGATATGAGCCCTGTTTAAACCGGCAGGGACCGGGATCTGACATTAAGGGAAGGCAGAATATGGACATATTCAGGGAAAAAAGCCTGAAGAAGGTATCTTCACCGGAACGCATGGACGAATACATCCATGTCACGACGCCTTCGGTATGGATTGCGCTCATTGCGCTGGCTGTGCTTCTTGCTGGATTTGTGATCTGGAGCATTTTCGGCACGGTGGAAGTACACGACGAGAGCGGAGACGTTAAGGCGGTTCATCCGATTACATATGTGGTAAACTGACCGGCGTCTGTACCGGTTAACCTTAAGCTTGCCGAAGGCAATTGCTAAGATTAACTGCATATCGGGAAAACGAAATGTTCTGCTTGTGCAGACAATGTCGTTAACGACTATAAGAGGTGGGAGCAGTGATGGCTGGAAAAACAGCGGAACCGGTTACAAAAGGCGCTGCAAAAGTGCCCGTTGTCATGCAGCTGGAGGCCCTGGAGTGCGGGGCCGCCTGCCTTTGCATGGTGATGGCGTATTATGGAAAATGGATTCCGCTGGAGCAGGTGCGCAGGGACTGCGGCGTGTCGCGTGACGGGAGCAATGCGGCGAATATTGTGATGGCTGCCGAGGAATACGGCTTCAAAGCGGACGGATACAGGATGGAACCGGAAAACCTCAGGGAAGAAGGTTTTTTTCCCTGCATTGTTCACTGGGAATTCAACCACTTCGTCGTCTGCAACGGCTTCAAGGGAAATAAAGTCTGTATCAACGATCCGGCGAAAGGATCCTGCACCATCCCGTTCGAACAGTTTGACGAGTCATTTACGGGCGTCGCGATCTTCATGAAGCCGGGAGAGGGATTTGAACCGTCAGGCAGGAAGAAATCGATCCGGGGCTTTGTTTCCGAGCGCATGAAGGGCGCAAAGGCGGCCATGTACTTTATGGCGATCACGACGCTCATTTCCTCTCTTTGCGGCATCCTGACAGCCATATTTTCACGCATTTTCCTGGACGAGCTGCTGCCGGGGAAGGAACCGCAGCTGCTCATCCCTGTGCTGACCGGAATGACGGTCCTTACCCTGCTGCAGATCGCCGCGGCCTGGATCGCGGCCGTATATTCGATCCGGATAAACGGGAAGATGGACATTGTCGGAAACAGCACCTACATGTGGAAAGTGTTCCGTCTGCCGATGGAATTCTTTTCCCAGCGGATGGCGGGCGACATCCAGTACCGAAAAGACGCGAATGCCCGGATTGCGTCACAGCTCGTAAATATCTTTGCTCCGCTTCTTTTAAACACCGTCATGATGATCTTCTATCTGGTCGTCATGCTGCGGTATTCCCTTGCCCTGACACTGATCGGAATTTCTTCTGTCGCAGCACAGCTGATACTTTCCGTAATCATCGCGAACAGGCAGGTGAATATTACCCGCGTCATGATGAAGTACAGCGGGAAGCTGTCAGGCTATACCGTCTCCGGAATGGAAATGATCGAGAGCATTAAGGCCGGCGGGGCGGAGACCGGGTATTTTGAAAAATGGTCCGGTTACCAGGCAATGATGAATTCCCAGAATGTGAACTACGGAAAAGTCCGATACTATCTGGGTGTCGTTCCATCTGTCATTTCCGAGGCCCTGAACATCCTTGTGACGATACTGGGCGTCTATCTTGTGATGCGCGGCGAGTTTACACCGGGCATGGTTTTTGCGTTCCAGGGCTTTCTTGCGGCTTTCATGTCTCCTGCACAGGAACTCATCAGCTCCGGGCAGCAGATGCAGGAGATGCGCACAGACATGGAGCGCATCGAGGACGTGATGAAATATCCGGACGATGCGGCGATGGAGGCGGAGAGCGGCTGGGAGACGGAGAACAGTTTGGAGACGGAGAACGGTTTGGAGACGGGGGGCGGTTTGGAGACTGTGCCTCCTTATGCCAAACTTTCCGGAGAGCTGATTATGAGGGGCGTGACCTTCGGATATTCCCGATTGGATGAGCCGCTCATCAGGGACTTCCATCTGGAACTGAAAAAGGGACACAGCGTGGCATTTGTCGGCGCATCCGGAAGCGGGAAGTCCACTTTGTCCAAACTGATCTCGAACCTGTATGAGCCGTGGAGCGGCGAAATCCTGTTTGACGGGAAGAGGGCTTCCCAGATCGACCGCTCAGTGTTTACGGGATCCGTGGCGGTTGTGGACCAGGATATCATTCTCTTTGAAGATCCGGTGGCAGACAATATCAAGATGTGGGACGGGTCGATTGAGGACTTCGAAATGATCATGGCGGCGAGGGATGCGCAGATTCACACAGCTATCATGCAGCGCGAGGGCGCATACCGGCACAAAATGCTCGAAGGCGGGAAGGACTTCTCCGGCGGTGAGCGCCAGCGCCTGGAGATCGCCCGCGTACTGGCGCTGGATCCCACGCTCATCATCCTGGACGAGGCGACGAGTGCCCTCGACGCCCGCACGGAAGCGGATGTGATCCATTCCATCAGGGAACGGGGAATCACATGCGTTGTGATTGCGCACCGCCTCTCGACTATCCGTGACTGTGATGAGATCATTGTGCTGGATCACGGCAGTGTCATAGAGCGGGGGAATCATCAGGAGCTTTTATCGATGCATGGTCTCTATGAGAAGCTTGTCAGGAGTGCCTGAGGGAGACCGGGGAAATGAACTGGTTTGATGAGCAGATAAAAAAACGGAAAGAAAGTGATGAGGCAGCTGTCGAGGAGTCGGTCCGGGAAATGGCCGGAGCGGTGCTGGGCCGCTGTTCTCCTCCGGAAGCTGAGAAAGAAGCCCCCCCTCGCAGCAGAGACGCGATCACAGAGGTGCTTGAATACTATCGTGTTAAGTCCAAAGGAGTGACGGAATCTCTCCGGGAAGCAGGAAACGATGAGGAGGCGCTGGAGCAGATCCTGCAGCCCACCGGAATCATAAGGCGGCGCGTGTCCCTTGACGGAAAATGGTACCGCGACGCTTCCGAGGCCATGCTCGGGAGAAAGAAAGACAGCAAAAGCCTGGTCGCGCTCCTTCCGGACGGCTGGGGCGGATACCGCTACCATGACCCGGACACCGGCAGGAAGGTCCGCGTAAGGAGGAAAAATGCGGATCAGATCGAAAGGGAAGCCATTTTGCTGTACCGGCCTTTCCCGCAGGAAAAGCTGACAATGGGCTCTCTCCTAAGGTTTATGCTGCAGCTGATCTCGCTCGGGGATATCGTCATGCTTGCCGCATCCATGCTTACCGTGACCGGCGTGGGCCTTCTCATTCCGTACCTGAACAACAAACTGTTTTCGGAAGTGGCTCATTCCGGCAGCACGACGGCCCTTGTGGGCACCGGTGTCTTTATGATCTGCGCCGCCATCAGCAGACTGCTCTTTTCCACGATCCAGGCACTGATGACCGCAAGGATCACGGAAAAGATCTCTTTCTCGACAAGGGCAGCCGCCATGATGCGGGTTCTTGCGCTTCCTCCGTCATTCTTCAGGAAATTCAGTGCGGGAGAAATGAGCAAGAGAAGCGGCTATATCAGTGAGATGTGCAGACAGATCGCGAATATGGTGCTGAATACGGGGCTTAGCGCAGTGCTGTCCCTCGTTTATCTCTCCCAGATATTTATCTATGCGCCTGCACTCGTACTTCCGTCCCTCCTTGTCACGCTTGCGACACTGGCTGTCTTAGCGGCCCATGTGCTCATCCAGATTAAGTTTTCACGCAGATCCATGCTGGCGGGCGGCAGGGAGAGCGGCCTGGCCTACCAGATGATATCCGGGATCCGGAAGATCAGGCTGTCGGGAGCGGAGAGGCGCGCATTTGCCAGATGGGGAAAGGCGTATGCCGAAGCGGCGAAGTATACCTACAGCCCGCCCGTTTTCCTGAAGATCAGTTCGGTCATCACGCTCGCGATTTCCCTGGCCGGAACCATTCTCCTTTATTACGTCTCGGTCCGCTCGGGGGTTTCCGTCGCGGAGTACTATGCGTTCAACTCCGCCTACGGGATGGTAAACAGCGCATTTCTTGCCCTTTCGGGCGCAGCGGCCGGAGCCGCGCAGCTCAGGCCGATGCGGGAGATGGCCGGCCCCATCATGGAGGCGGAGCCGGAAACGGCTGAGGAACGGAACGTGGTTTCCGGCCTCGAGGGAAAAATAGAGCTGAACAATGTTTCCTTTAAATACGAGGGGAGCGGGCGGATGATTCTCGACAACCTGTCGCTGACGATCCTGCCGGGACAGTATGTCGCGGTGGTAGGGAAGACCGGCTGCGGGAAATCCACACTCCTTAGGGTCATGCTCGGCTTCGAGAAGCTTAAGGCGGGAACCGTGTATTATGACGGTATGGATATCCGGAATACGGATCTCCGCTCCTTAAGGCGCAGGATCGGAACCGTGATGCAGAATGGAAAACTCTTTGACGGAGATATTTTTTCCAACATCACAATCTCGGCTCCCTGGCTCACCATGGAGCAGGCATGGGAGGCTGCGGAGATTGCCGGTATTGCAGACGACATCCGGCGCATGCCCATGGGGATGTTCACCCACATATCGGAGGGGCAGGGCGGGATCTCCGGCGGTCAGCGCCAGCGGCTCCTGATCGCCCGTGCGGTTGCGGCGCGGCCGGGAATTCTGATGTTTGACGAAGCGACAAGCGCACTGGACAACCTGACGCAGAAGCATGTGTCCGAAGCCCTGGACAGGATGAACTGCACCCGCATTGTGATCGCGCACAGGCTGTCCACCATCCGTGAGTGCGACCGCATCATCATGCTTGAAGACGGAAAGATCATCGGGGACGGAAGCTATGAGGAGCTTCTTGTTAAGAACAGAAAATTTGCCGAAATGGTAAAAAGACAGTGTCTTGACGACTGACAAAAGCCCCAATATCATGAAAGGCAGGTGCAAGTGACCAGTGGCGCCTGAAGCGGAAATGCCATGAAAAATACATACCAATTTGCGGAAAGAAAGGTGGAGATCCATTCCATCTATTCCGATATCCACAGCTGCTGCCGGGATTACCTCGCAAGTGGGAGGCCCGATTTCAAGGTTGAAACGACACAGTCGGACATTGACCGTGAAAGGGAGAAATCCATAAGGGAGGGTGAGATGAAGGGCTCTTACGATCTCACGGATGCCTGTCTGGAAATACTGGCTGTATACCGCAGGATTGCCGAAAAGATGCCGGATTATGACACGTTCCTCTTCCATGGATCGGCCGTAGCTGTTTATGGGCAGGCTTATATCTTTGCCGCGAAGAGCGGAACGGGGAAGTCGACCCATGCTGCGCTCTGGCGGAAGATGCTGGGGGAATCTGCCGTCATGGTCAACGACGATAAACCGCTCATCAGGGCAGCGGAAGGGAAAACCGTTGTGTATGGGACTCCGTGGAATGGGAAGCATCATCTGAGCAGCAATATTTCCGCTCCGGTTCGGTCGATCTGCATACTGGAACAGGCTAAGGTGAATGCAATCCGGAGGATCTCAAATGAGGAGGCGTATCCGGTACTTCTGCAGCAGACCTACCGGCCGGCTGCCCCGGCCGCCCTGTCAAAAACTCTTCAGCTCCTTGACCGCCTTGACGTGCGCTTCTACCGCCTCTCCTGCAACATGGAGCTAAGCGCGGCCGAGCTGTCGTATCACACGATGAAAGGATGAATATGAAACTAAAAGCACAGTTTATCACCCATGAGACCGGGACGGAATCCCTTCTTGTCCCTGCCGGCGATGCGGCATTTTCAGGCCTTGTAAAAGGGAACAAGACATTTGGCATCATACTGGAATACCTCAAAACAGATACTACTAAAGAGAAGATCATCTCCGCCATGAAGGCCCGCTTTGATGCGCCGGAGGAAGTCATATCCCGCGACGTGAACTATGCTGTTTCCAGCTTGCGGAAGATCGGGGCGCTCGATGAGGTATGAAGAATACCTGAATAAGTACGGGAGTCTGACCTACAGATTCCGAGGCGTCAGCATGCTCCCCCTGCTGCGCCAGGGAAGGGACCTGATTATCGTAAAGTCCCGCGACGGGGGATACAATAAAGGCGACGTGGTCATGTACCGGCGGGGTCCCAAACGGCATGTCCTTCACCGGATTATCGGAATGCGGCCTGACGGCTATATCATAATGGGCGACAACTGCACCGCCAAAGAATACGGCATCAAAGATGAAGACATCCTCGGCGTGATGACCGGCTTTATCAGAGACGGGAAGGAATACCATGTGTCGGATATGCCGTACAGGGCTTATACATGCCTGTGGCTGCACACAATCCCTCTCCGTGTTTTCCTCAAAAAAACGAAGAGCTTTCTTGGAAAAATGAAGAGCATCCTATGAAAACGACACAGAGATGGCTGCTGTCCGTTCCCGGGAAACATAAACTGAAAATCGCCATCCTTATTCTGGTGCAGTCCATGAACGGAGCATCCGGTGTCCTCTATGCCCTGATTCTGAAGAACATAGTGGATGCCGCCGTGGGAGGCGACGGTGCCGGATTCAAATGGCAGCTCATTGCAATCACTATTCTTGTGATTATCCAGCAGCTGCTCCGGGCTGTGATCAGATGGCTGGAGGAGCTGTCAAGGGCATCTTTTGAAAACTGCTTCAAGGCCCGCCTCTTTGACAGCATTTTGACGCGCGATTACATAAAGACCAGCTCCGTCCACTCCGGCGAATGGATGAACAGGCTTACGAGCGATACCGTCGTCGTGGCAAACGGTTTTGTGGAAATAGTCCCCGGAATCGCGGGGATGATCGTGAAGCTCGTCAGTGCGGTCGCCATGATCATCGCCTTGGAACCGCTCTTTGCAGCTGTCCTTCTTCCTTCTGGGATCCTTCTCCTTGTCTTCGCGACACTCTTCCGCAGGATTTTAAAAAAGCTTCACAGGAATGTACAGGAAGCCGACGGGAGGCTCCGGATCTTTCTTCAGGAAAGGATTTCAAGCCTTCTGATGATCCGCTCCTTTGCCGTGGAAGAAAGGACAAAAAAGGATGCGGAAGTAAAAATGAATGAGCACAAGGCGGCCCGGATGAACAAAACCCGCTTCTGGAATTTCTGCAATGTCGGATTCGGCACGGCTATGAGCGGAATGTACCTGCTCGGCGTGGGGTGGTGCGGGTATGGGATCCTTAAGGGAACGATCTCTTTCGGAACACTGACCGCGATCACTCAGCTCATTTCACAGATCCAGTTTCCCTTTGCAAACATCACAGGGTATTTCCCCAGATATTACGCGATGCTCTCATCGGCGGAGCGGCTCATGGAGGCGGAAAGCTTTGAGGAGACGGCGGCGGAAGTGCCGGAGGCGGGAAGCGCGGATTTCGTTAAGATAGGACTTGAAGATGTCGGTTTTCAGTATTATGCAGCTGCAGACAGAGTTGAAAATATTTCAAAGGAAGGCATGCCGCCCGCCGTGCGGAACCTGTCTTTTGAAATCATGAGAGGAGAGGTGACTGCGTTCACCGGACAGAGCGGCTGCGGGAAGTCAACGGCACTGAGGCTTCTCATGTGCGTCTATGAGCCGGACAGCGGGAGAAGATACTATATTGACGGCGCGGGAAACAGGAACCCTATGACCATCCGGCACAGAAAGCTGTTTTCCTATGTCCCGCAGGGAAATCAGCTTATGAGCGGAAGCATCCGGGAGATTGTCTCCTTTGCGGATCCGGAGGCAGGGCACGACGAATACCGCATCCAAAAAGCCATAAGGACTGCCTGCGCGGATGAATTCGTGAATGACCTGGAAAAGGGCGTCGATACTGTACTTGGAGAGCGCGGAACGGGCCTCTCGGAGGGACAGATGCAGCGGATCGCAATCGCGAGGGCCCTCTTTTCCGAAGCGCCTGTGCTGCTGCTCGACGAGTCTACCAGCGCGCTCGACTCCGATACGGAGATGAGGCTTCTCGAAAACTTAAGGAAACTCAAGGATAAGACGGTTATTATTGTAACACACCGGACTGCCGCGCTGTCGATTTGCGACAGGGTGCTGCATTTTACGGAGGACGGGGTGACCGAGGTATGACGTACAAACACGTAAGCGACCTGATCTATCTGGTCAGATGCGCAGTAAATGAGGACATTCCAAGCCGGGAGAGGATCGGCCGGATGGATCTGTATGAGGTATATCAGGAGGCACGGAAGCACTCTCTGACAGCAATCGCCGCCTGCGCCCTGGAAATGGCGGACATACATGAAGAGGAGTTCATCCAGGCAAAAGGCAAGGCGATCCGAAAGAATATCCTTCTCGATGCGGACAGGGAAACGGCAGGCCGACAGATGGACAAAGCGGGCATATGGTATATGCCGCTGAAAGGAGCCGTCTTAAAGGACTTATATCCTTACGTCGGAATGCGGGAGATGGCGGACAATGATATCCTGTTTGACCCATCAAGAGCAGAAGATGTCAGGAGCATCATGGAGGAATCCGGATTTACTACGGAGTTATTTGAAAAAGGGCCCCATGATATCTACCATAAGAAGCCGGTGAGCAATTTTGAGATGCACAGAACCCTGTTTGCGGAAGGCTCGGATTTTTATAAGTATTACAAGGACGTGAAAGACAGGCTCTTGCCGGCAGGCGGGTGCGGGTATGCATTTTCTCCGGAAGACTTCTATGTATATATGATCTGCCACGAGTACAAGCACTATTCGGGAGGCGGAACCGGGCTGAGATCGCTTCTCGATACCTATGTGTATCTGAAGAAAAAGAGCCCGGACATGGATTATATCGGGAGAGAGGCGGAAAAGCTCGGAATCGCTGAGTTTGAGAGGGGGAACAGGTCCCTCGCCTGCCGTCTCTTTTCAGGAAGAGGACTTACAGAAAAAAACAAGGAGATGCTGCGGTTTATTCTGTCTTCCGGCACTTACGGCACTTTGTCCAATCAAGTGCGGAACGCGGTCAGGGCAAACGGCGGGAGCAAAATAAGGTATATGCTGAGAAGGTTCTTCCCGCCGGTGCGGGAAAATGACAAAGAGTATAAGCAGTTTGCTGCGCAGTATCCATTTGCCTATCGGCACAAAGCGCTTATTCCGCTGCTGATCGTTTTCAGGGCGGGCAGAGGTCTCATAAGAGGTACCCTGATAAGGGAACTGAAAATTTTGTGGAAGGCATAGCGGGCTGTTTTAAGGGGCGGAGACCGGATGCTCTCTCTTTTAAGGGACTTTCTCACCGTTTTGACAAAAAACTGTCTGTATATCGCATGATGGATTGTGCTTTTTTCAGGTTTTGCAGTATAATTGAACCTGTCATAATCATTGGTTCTCCCACCAAAGAGACGGAAATACCTGAATTTGCCGGGATGACCTGACTTTTGCGGAAGAATACAACAGATCAGAGGAGGAAAAGAATGATGATGAAAAAGATGATGGCGGCAGGATTGGCTCTGGCCCTTTCGGTTAGTCCGGTCACCGCATCTGCCGTGAGTGCGGATGCGGAAGTGAGGAACGTGATTTATCTGGTCAACGGGAACCTTGGAGACAAATCCTTCTTCGACTCCGCAAAAGCCGGTCTGGACCAGCTGGCAGCAGACGGGCGCATTAAGCTGAAAACAGTTGAGATGGGCGGAACGGATGCGGACCAGCCCAAGTGGCTGTCCACGCTCTATGAAGTGGCAGATTCCGGCGAATACGATCTGGTGGTCTGCGGCACCTATCAGATGATCGACTATCTGAAAGAGGTCGCCGGGAGCTATCCGGAGCAGAAATTCCTGTTTTTTGACGGAGTAATCGATGACGAGGATAACAACAATGTAGCCAATATCGAGTACAAGCAGAATGACCTGGGATACATCATCGGGACTTTCGCTGCCATGATGACCACGGATACCAGCGTTGAGCGGATCAATCCGGACAAGGTCATCGGCTTTGTCGGTGGCTACGACAGCCCGGTGATCAATGACTTCATGTACGGCTATATCACCGGAGCCCAGGCAGTGGACCCGGAGATGAAGGTTGACGTGCGGTACACCTCGGATTATGTGGATACCGCGAAAGCGAAAGAGTACGGGAACTCCATGATCAACGATTCCAAGTGCGACATCATCTGGGGCGTAGCGGGAAATGCAGGAAACGGCGCGGCCGAGGCTGTTTTAGAGACAGACGGCGGATGGTTTATCGGCGTTGACTCCGACCAGGAGCTGACCTTCTCCGAAGACCTGGCGGCGATCACCCTGACCAGCGGCCTGAAGAACGTAGGCAATTCCCTGGTCTGGTTCTTTGACCAGTGGGACGCAGGCGAGGATCTGTTCGGACAGAATGTGAAGCTTGGCATCGCAGAAGGCGGCGTGGGCATCGTGAC
>CADCPJ010000066.1 GCA_902803245.1 uncultured Lachnospiraceae bacterium
CAGGGTAGGTCTGGTCAATGTCGGAACGGAGGAAGAAAAGGGGAACGAGCTTGCCAAAGAGGCGCATCAGCTGTTAAAAGAGTGCAAGGATATAAACTTCGTCGGAAACATCGAGGCGAGAGAGATACCTGAGGGCGTCGTGGATGTCGCGGTCACGGATGCTTTTACCGGCAACGCTATTTTGAAGACCTATGAGGGCGTCGCCAAGGTCATACTGCACGAGCTCAAGGACACGCTCATGTCGAGCCTTGTGACCAAGATCGCGGCGCTGATGATCAAGCCCGCGCTCAAAGGGATGGCTAAGAAATTCGACGCTTCCGAGTACGGCGGAGCGCCGATGCTGGGACTGAAAGGACTTGTGGTGAAATCCCACGGCAATTCCAAGGATTCGGAGATCAAAAATGCCATTCAGCAGTGCATCACCTTTACGGAGAACAATATCAATGAACTGTTCCGCACCGAGATGAAGCTTGACGAAGCGGCCGCGGCCCGCAGAAAAGCCGTGAAAGCCGGGGAACAGAAGCAAGGATGACAGAACGGTTGCCGGGGCAAAATAGTGCTGGAGAATGCCGGAACAGCCTCTGCAGCAATCAAACAATCGAAAGAAACAGTATCATAAAGAAACAGTGTAAAGAGAAAAGCCGCAAAGGCAAATCATCAACAAGGAGGGCGATCATGGACGAGGATTTCAAGAAACTGTGTGCGATCATTGCCGATGTGCTGGGCATCGATCCCGATGAGATCACAATGGAGACGACGTTCGACGAGGATCTCGGCGCGGATTCCCTGGATGTCGCATCCATCATCATGGGAATCGAAGACGAATTTGACGTGAAGGTGGATACGGAAGTCGCTTCCAAGGTGACGACCGTCGGTGAGGCGCTTGCGCTGATCAAGGGAGCCGAGGACCTGTGAGCCGCGCTCTTAAATGAAAGGAAATCATGAGAAATACTTCTCTTGAAGAATTGGAAGGACGTATCGGTTATCATTTTGAAGACAGATATCTTCTTGAATGTGCGCTGACCCATGCGTCCTTTGCCAATGAACAGAAGATCCATCGCTATAAGGATTATGAAAGGCTGGAGTTTCTCGGGGACGCGATCCTTGAGATGGTCTCCAGCGCTTTTCTGTACAAAGAATACCCTGACAAGCGGGAGGGAGAACTGACGAAACTGAGGGCGAGCCTGGTGTGCGAGCCGTCTCTTGCGGACTGTGCCAGACATCTGGGCATCCCGGAGTATCTCCGCCTCGGAAAGGGCGAGGAGGCCGGCGGCGGCAGGGAGAAGGATTCGATCCTCTGCGACGTCGTGGAGTCTGTGATCGGAGCCATGTATCTGGACTGCGGCAGGATCGATCCGCCGCAGGATTTTATCATGCGCTTTATTCTCTCGGACAGGAACCGGGTGTTCTTTTCCGATTCCAAATCCATGCTCCAGGAATGGGCGCAGGGAATGGGGCAGATGGTCCGTTACGAGCTGATCGGAGAGAGCGGGCCCGAACACTTTAAAGAGTACACGACAGGTGTCTATCTGGGCAAAGAACTGATCGGCACGGGAAAAGGACGGTCCAAGAAGCTGTCGGAACAGAATGCCGCGTATTCGGCGATCACTAAGATCCGTGAGAAGAACGGGCAGGGCAGGGACCGGCAGTAGAAGACGGCCGGACAGATACGAACGGTAACACAGAAGCAGGGAAACGGCAGACATGTATTTAAGATCCATCGAAATCCAAGGCTTTAAGTCTTTTGCCAACAAGATCAGATTTGACTTTCACAACGGAATAACGGGGATCGTAGGCCCCAACGGAAGCGGAAAGAGCAATGTCGCAGACGCCGTCCGCTGGGTACTGGGCGAACAGCGGGTCAAACAGCTGCGCGGTTCCTCTATGCAGGACGTGATCTTTGCGGGGACGGAAGCCAGAAAACCGATGGGCTACGCCTATGTCGCGATCACGCTGGACAACTCGGACCACAAGCTTCCCACGGACTACAGGGAAGTGACGGTGGCGCGAAGGATCTACAGGAGCGGCGAATCCGAGTATCTCCTGAACGGTGTTCCCTGCCGCCTTCGCGAGATCAACGAGCTCTTCTACGATACCGGGATCGGCAAGGAGGGGTATTCGATCATCGGCCAGGGCCAGATCGACAAGATCCTC
>CADCPJ010000067.1 GCA_902803245.1 uncultured Lachnospiraceae bacterium
CTCAGGTGGACTATATTGATCGGCGCGTCGGCAAGCCTGCCGAGATAGCAGAAGCGGTTCACCGCCTCCGCCTCCACTTCCGCGGGCCGGCTCAGGGGATGCGCGTCCGTCCCCGTGCGGCCACTTGCGAGCAGTTCTCTCTGCAGCTCCGTCACGAGGTCCCCGTTCTCGCAGTGGCATCCCGTGACGCCGCCGAACTTCTTCACTTCTCTCAAAACTTCGAGGATCTGCGAATCCGTGAGCGCCGTGTCATAGGCCATATAGACTTTAAATGACGTGACCCCGGCCTCGCGAAGAGCCGGAAGCTGGCGAAGAGCCTCCTCGTTCCAATCGCAGATCGCCATGTGGAATGCGACATTGCAGCGGGACTTGCCCGCCGCCTTCTTCTTCCAGGTCTCGAGGGCGTTAAGGATCGTGTCGCCCTTGTACTGCGTGGCGAAATCCACCACCGTGGTCGTGCCTCCGCAGACTGCCGCCGTCGTGCCCGACCCGAAGTCGTCTGCCGTCACGGTTCCCGCCACGGGCAGGTCGAAATGCGTGTGCCCGTCGATAAACCCGGGATAGACATAGCAGCCCGAGGCGTCGATGATTTCGTCTCCTTTGGACGGGGTGATCTCCCCGATCTTCGCGATCGTCCTCCCCTCCATCCCGAGGGAAGCCTTAAGGAGGCCGCCCGGCGTGACGAGGGTGCCATTTTTAATGATCTTCATAGTCTCTGTGTCCTCCCAAAGGCATGTCAATGAATCTTTATGTTCTCCCAGGGGCCTGTAAACGAGTTTTTATGTCCTCCCAGGAGCTTATATGTTAATCATTTTGTCCTCATGAGGGGCTTATAGATGGATGATCGTCCCGGTCTTCCCCTCGATTCCGTCCTTTGCCTTCTCAAGAAGCGTGATGAGCGCCGTCCTTCCGGGCGCGGACTCCGCAAATTCCACCGCGGCCTGCACCTTCGGCAGCATGGAGCCCGGGGCAAATTCGCCCTCGGCCATATAGATCCTGGCCTCCTCCGGGGTCAGCTCGCTCAGCCACTCCTGGTTCGGCTTGCCGAAATGCAGGGCCACCCTCTCGACGGCGGTCAGTATGATCAGGGTGTCGGCGTTAAGCTGCTTCGCGAGGCACGCCGCAGCGTAGTCCTTGTCGATGACCGCGGCCGCCCCCTTCAGGTGGTGCCCCTTCGTCTTAAAGACGGGAATACCGCCCCCGCCGCAGGCGATGACGATGTGATTCGTCGACACCAGCGACTCGATCGTGTCGATCTCCACGATGGAGAGCGGCCTCGGGGACGCGACGACGCGGCGGTAGCCCCTGCCGGAGTCCTCCACGACTTCGTAGTTCCGCTCGAGAACCATGCGGTCCGCCTCCTCCTTCGTCATGAAGGCGCCGATCGGCTTCGTGGGATGGGCAAATGCGGGATCGTTGTGGTCCACCTCCACCTGCGTGAGAACCGTGGCGACCCCTTTAATGATTCCGCGGTCCAGGAGCTCCTCGCGCATCTCATTTTGCAGGTCATAGCCGATGTAGCCCTGGCTCATCGCCACGCAGACGGACAGAGGAACCGGGATGTACGTGTCCGGGTCGCTTCGGACGAGCTCGGTCATGGCGTTCTGGATCATGCCCACCTGGGGACCATTTCCATGGGCGATGACCACCTCGTGCCCCTGTTCGACCAGGTCCACGATGGCTTTCGATGTCTTCCGCACCGCGACCATCTGCTCCGGGAGATTCTTTCCAAGGGCATTGCCGCCGAGCGCGATTACGATTCTCTTTCCCATAGGTTCTCTCCTTCTAAAACGTGACAATGGGGACAGTCCCCATTGTCACGTTTTTCATCATAAAACCACTTGACAATGCGGGCAGCCCCCTGTGTCACGTTTTTACCGGGTCTGCCGGCTGCGTCCGTTTACTGGAAGAATCTCGCGGCGCCCCGCTCCTCAAGCTTCTTAAGCGTCGCTGCGGGATCCTTCACCTTCGCGAGGAAGATCATCGCCGCGATGATGTAGGGCTTGAAGCTCGCCTGCTTGTAGAGCGGCACGCGGTAGCGGTCGAAGACGGAGGCAGCCACCTCGCCGTCCTTGCAGGAGACGTCGTTTATGTCCGCGGGGAGGCAGTGCAGGTAGAGCGCCTTGCCGTCCTTCGTGGTCTTCATCAGCTCCTCGGTGCAGCACCAGTCCTTGTGCTCCGCATTCTCGGCAAGAAGCTCCTTCTCGAGTTTGTCGATCCCGTCGAAGTCGCCCTCGCCGTAGAGGTTCGTCCTCTTCTCCATCGCCGCAAATGGCGCCCAGCTCTTCGGGTACACGATATCCGCGTCCCGGAAGGCCTCCGCCATGCTGTTCACTTTGGTAAAGGATCCCCCGCTTTTCGCAGCATGTTTTCTCGCGACCTCCTCGACCTCGGGCATCACGTCGTATCCTTCGGGGTGCGCCAGCACCACGTCCATGCCGAATCTGGTCATGAGGCCGATGACGCCCTGCGGGACGGAGAGGGGCTTGCCGTAGCTCGGGCTGTAGGCCCAGGTCATGGCGATCTTTTTCCCTTTAAGATTCTCCGCGCCGCCGAACTCGTGGATGATGTGAAGCATGTCCGCCATGCACTGCGTCGGGTGGTCGATGTCGCACTGGAGGTTCACGAGGGTCGGCTTCTGCTCGAGGACGCCGTCCCGGTTGCCCTCGGTCACGGCATTTACGACGTCGTGCATGTACTTGTTGCCCTTCCCGATATACATATCGTCGCGGATGCCGATGACGTCCGCCATGAAGGAGATCATGTTGGCGGTCTCGCGGACCGTCTCTCCGTGGGCGATCTGGCTCTTCTTCTCGTCCAGGTCCTGCACCTCAAGTCCGAGGAGGTTGCAGGCTGAGGCGAAGCTGAAGCGCGTCCTCGTGGAGTTGTCGCGGAAGAGGCTGATGCCAAGTCCCGACTCGAAAATTTTTGTGGAAATGTTGTTAACGCGCATGTGGCGGAGCGCATCCGCAACCGTGAAGACCGCTTCGATCTCGTCGTCCGTCTTCTCCCAGGTCAGGAAGAAATCATTTTCGTACATCTCCTGGAAATGAAGTGCCTTCAGCTTGTCGATATAGCCCTGAAGTTTTGCGTCCATATATACCTCTCTTATGTGCTGTGCTTCTTTGTGCTCAATGGTTGCTGTGCCGCAGATAGCGTTCCTGATTGAACAGGATATGCTTCCTGATTGAACAGGGTATGCGTTCCTGATTGAACAGGGTATGCTTCCTACAGGATATCATTGTCCGTCTTCCCGGCGCGGAACTGGGAGACGTCCCCGATCTGCTCCTCGCCCGGGTAGAGGGCGATGGCCGCCGCGTAGAGGGCGGCACAGGTCACGAGGTCCTGCTTGAACGTGATCTCGTTCGGCGCGTGGGCCTGGCTCTCTGCGCCCGGACCGAAGCCCACGCAGGGGATGCCGTAGCGGCCCTGGATCGCTACGCCGTTGGTCGAGAAAGTCCACTTGTCTGTCAGCGGGCGGTCGCGGAGCGCCTCCTGGCTCTTCGCACCGATCCGCCTGTCCCCGAAGAGGGCCTTGTGCGCGTCGATGAGCGCCTTCACGTGGGGCGCGCTCTCCTTGTTGATCCAGGTCGGGAAATAGGCCTCCGTCTCATATACGGTGCCCTTCCAGCTGGGCCTGTCGTACATGTACATCGAGACCTTCACGTCCTCCCCGTACTTTTTCACGGCCGGGAGGTTCCGGATCTCCTCGAGGCAGCTGTCCCAGGTCTCGCCCGCCGTCATCCTCCGGTCGACGGAAATGGCGCAGCTGTCCGCCACCGCGCAGCGGCTCGGAGACGTATAGAAGATCTGCGAGACCGTGCAGGTGCCCCTGCCGAGGAAGCGC
>CADCPJ010000068.1 GCA_902803245.1 uncultured Lachnospiraceae bacterium
CCGAAGCAGGCCTTGCCGATCTCGTGCATGCCGGACTCGGACAGTCCGCCGAAGCCGAGGATCTCGCCCTTATGCAGCTCGAAGTTGATGTTCTTTATGAGCCCCGGGACCGTCACGTTCTTCACCGTCATGACGACCTCGTCGGAGATCTTCTCGCCGTAGTCCGCGCGGTAGTAATCGCCGGTCACTTCGCGGCCGACCATCAGCTTCTTTAAGCCGTCCTCGTCGACGTCCGAGCTCTTCACCGTGTCGATGTAGACGCCGTCGCGGAGAATGGTCACCGTGTCGGACATCCTTAAGATCTCGGGCAGGTCGTGGGATATGAAGATCACGGTGTTGCCCTCGTCGCGGATGCGGTTCATGTGCTTGTAGAGCTCCTCGCGGCCCTCCTGGGAGAGCGCCGTCGTCGTCTCGTCGATGACGACGATCTTGGGCTTGAAGTATGTGGCCTTCACGATCTCCACCAGCTTCCTGTCCTCGAAGTTGTAGTCGTCGACCATGGCGTTCGCGCGGATGCGGCCGAAGCCGTACTGGTTTAAGAGCTCCTGTGCCTGGCGGTTCATCGCGCCGGTGTTCTTGATTCCGAACTTTACGAACCTGTCCTCGTGTCCGAGGAAGATGTTCTCCGCCACGGTGAGGCCCGAGAGTGTTCCGAGCTCCTGCACGATGATGGAAATGCCGTGATCGTTGGCTTCCACCTGGTTCTTCGGATGGACTTCCTCTCCGTCCAGGATGAAATGTCCGCTGTCGATGGAGTAGATGCCGGTCAGCATGTTGGTGAGGGTGGACTTGCCGGAACCGTTCTCCCCGATGAGTGCGTGGACTTCTCCTTTGTTGATGTTAAATGATACGTTCTGCACCGCCTTCGTAATTCCGAAGGTCTTGCAGAGATTCTGAACCTGTAATCTGACTTCGCTCATCTCTTTAACCTCCTTCCGGAATTACTTGACGATCTCGCCCTTGGCGACCTTGGTCGTCAGCGTGACGATGATGAGGAGCGCGAGACCTACGATCACGTCCTGGATCGCGGTAGGAGCCCCGAGGGCAACAAACCCGTAATAGATGATGTTGATGAAAAACTCACCGATGATGATGGCCGGAATCGGGATTCCGTATTTCTTCATCGCAAGTCCGAAGAAGCAGCCCATCGTCGGGAAGAAGTTCCGGCTCATGGAACCCATGCCGGTCGTCGCCACCATGGAGGAGCCGTAGCTGATCGTGAGGATCGCCTCGACGCCGAGGAAGGATCCGGAGATGATAAATGCGATAACTTTGTACTTGTTGACGTTGATACCCATGTTCTTCGCGACGAACTCGTTGGAGCCGATGGCGTAGGTGTAGGTACCGATCTTCGTGTAGTTGAGGAGCACGAAGGAAATGATGAATGCGGCCACCGCAAGGATCAGGTTGCCCGGCATGGCGCCGAGTGCGCGGAGGTCCGAAGGAAGCGTCGGAGCCTGGCTGCCCGCGATGTAGTTGGCGATGGACTCGTAGATGAGCGCAAGTCCCGTGGTGACGATCATCGACGGGATGCGGAGCTTGACGTAGAAGAAGCCGTTCAGTGCGCCCACGATTGCGCCGGTCACGATGCACCCGAGGATGAGGCCCGGATACCCGAGTCCGAATCTCTGTGCCAGAACGCAGCCGACGATGGCTGATAACATGATATTAGCGCCGATGGAGAAGTCGAACATCCCCATGACCATGACGAAATAGAAACCGACGGCGCCCGTGGCGACCATCAGGGAAGCTTCAAAGTAACTGAGCAGGTTCATGGGTGAACCGAAGTTGGACGGAGTGATGATCTTAAAGACCGCCCAGGCAGCGACAACAAGGGCCAGCAGAATCAGAAAGCCCTTGGTTGATCCTGACAGTTTCTTCGTCGCTGTAGCTTGAGAAGAACTCATACCTGTTTACCTCATTATCAAGAATACTGCTGTCAATTTGCCTTTAAAATGCTGCATATGTTCTTAATTGTGAAAAAGCGGGCCGGTACCGACGCGCGATACCGGCCCTCGTCAAGGTTTCATGCAATTCTTATTTTTCTGATTTCCGCCTTACAATCATTCGCCTGCGCGGGCCGCTGCGTCCTCGATGGACAGAGCTGCTGCCTTCTCTGCAAGAGCCGGGAGATCAAGATCAGCCATCTCTTTGAGTTCCTCGGTTGTGTAAGGAAGTCTGTCGACGAAGTACTTCTCATAGGCCGCATAGTCTTCCGCAGAAGCGACGAAGAGGTACGGGAAGTTGACATCGTTGAATGTGCCGCCGAAGTCTGTGTAGTTGCCCCTGATTGCGTTGTAGACCATCATGAAGGCAAACAGCGGATCGCAGTAATGTCCGCCGGACTCACCGGCCATGGAGCCGTTCGCAAGTCTCTCGCCGAGGTCCGGAAGGAAGTCTGTGGAGACGATCGCGATGCTGTCGGTCTTGCCTGCGCGCTCAACTGCTGCGATTGCGCCCTGGAGCGGGTCACCGCCGCCGCCGGCCGGAATCAGAGCGTCGAGTTCGGGATCAGCTGCCATCAGAGCGTCAGCTGCCTTGGAGCCGCCCTCAGAAGTTGTGCCCGCGTACTGCGGATCGGAGAGCTTCGCCTGATCATCGGGATGCTCGGCGTTCCACTTCTCAACGCCTGCCTGATAGCCTTCCCAGCGGCCGAGCCATGTGGCGTCGCCCTGCTCCCAGCCGATGAGGCCGATGTCG
>CADCPJ010000069.1 GCA_902803245.1 uncultured Lachnospiraceae bacterium
AGTAAAAATCAGGCAGAGAACTTGTTCTTTGAATGGTTTTTGCTCTGATTTCGGGGCGGACAAGACGCGGAGCCTCTCTGAACGCCCACAATGAGGGACGTAAAACGTCCCGAATGCCGGGGGTGCTGAACAGTTACCCGGATTTACAGATAAAGCCGCCTTCACCCCGGTTGTTATCCCGGATGGAATTAGAGTATAATACCCCTGTAGTATACAATAGCCGCTGACGGAATTGTCCATAAAAACAAGGGACGTCTTCGGTGTTCCTTAAATGAGCGCGTCTGCCTGCCATACGGCAAGGATATACCGAAAGGAGAACCATATTGATCAAGCTGCTTTTGAAATATGCGAGAGCGTACCGGCTCTTATGCATCGGACTCATACTCCTCATCATAGCCCAGGGCAGTGTGCAGATCTTCGGACTGACCCGGGAAATGAAAAAGATCGTGGATGACGGCATTCACGCCGGGAATATGAACTATATTATCGGGAGCGGGGTCCGCATGCTTGTTTTTACTGCCCTGATCGCTGCCTGCGGCGCAGCGATTGCATGGCTGGGATCGCGGATTTCCTGCGGGATACGGAAGGACATGATGCGCGACTGCTACAAAAAGATTCTGGCCTTCTCGCCGCAGGACGAGACGCGGTTCGGCGGAGCCACGCTTCTTACGCGCTGCATCACCGACACGGAGAACATTCAGCGCCTTTTAAGCTTCGTGCTTGGCATCTGCCTGCTCGCGCCGGTTATCATCGTTCTCATGCTGTGTTCCCTCCTTATGGCAGACGGGGAGATGTTCATTGCGGAAACTGCGGCAGTCGGCATCTCGCTCCTCATCATGATCGTCCTGATCTACAGGGCCAGGAAGCGCTTTCCGACCCTGCAGGAGCGCATTGACCGCCTGAACCTCATCACAAAAGAGAAGATCACGGGCGTGCGGACGATCCGCGCCTTCGGCCGCGAAGAGTATGAGGAGGCGCGGGGAAGGGAGGCCAACGAGCAGGTATTTGAGGCGGATATGGCAGCCAACCGGCCGCTGAAATTCGTCTCCCCCGCGATTTTAACCATTATGAATCTCTCCATGGTAATGATCTATCTGATCGGTGCCAGGAAAGCCGCAGGCGGGCTGATGCAGATCTCCACCCTCCTTCTGACGATTCAGTACGTGAACTCCCTGATTCCTTCCTTGAGCGTCCTTCCGATCGTGTTCAACATGATCCCCGGCGCCGGAACGGGCCTGACCAGGGTCGGGGAGCTGCTGGATTACAGGGAGACAGGGATTCCGGACCACCCTTCCGCCGGAGGGGACGCCGGGCAGTTCCAGCTGTCTTCTGACCCGATCCTGTCGCTGCGGCATGTGAACTTCGGCTACGAGGGGCATAAGACGACGCTTGCCGATCTTACATTTGACATACCAAACGGATCCCGCATCGGCGTCGTGGGCGCCACCGGAAGCGGAAAGAGCACCCTTCTTATGCTGATGTGCGGCCTCTGCCGGCCAGGGGAAGGGGAGATCCTCGTGGGAGGAGTGCCCCTCGAACATCTCGATAAGGACGTGAGGATGTCCGCTTTCTCCTATGTCCCGCAGAAAGCGATGGTATTCCAGGACAGCGTGCGCGAAAATATCTGCGCCTATCACGATGACATAGGAGAGGACGCGATCCTGAGGGCATCGGACAGCGCGGTTTTCACAGAAGTTGCGAACGGTCTCGACGAAGGTCTTGATACCGTCATGGCCCAGGGAGGAATGAACCTTTCCGGCGGGCAGCGGAAGAGGCTTTCCCTCACGCGGGGACTGGCGAAGGACGCCGCGATCTACCTGCTTGACGATCCGTTTGCCGCTCTCGACGCGGTGACGGCCCGCTCCGCCCTCGCGGGGACCATGGAGGCCCTTAAGGGAAAGACTATCGTGATGGCCTCCCAAAGATTCTCTTTCGTCATGGACTTTGACCGGATCATCGTGATGAGCGGGGGCAGGATCGCCGCCATCGGAACGCATGAAGAGCTGCTTAAGAGCTGCGCCGAGTACGAGGATATGTTCCGGATCCAGTGCAGCCTTGAATCGGAGGAGAAAGGAGGAAGCGGACATGAGGCATAAAACCCGTTCCGGCAGGAAAATGATCCGCCGCCTGGCCGGAGATATCGGGCCGGACAGAAATCGGGTTCTCCTTTCTGCCTTTCTCATCACGGCTTCGAGGCTCTGCCTTGCGTTCCTCCCTCTGGTCTCCGGATCCCTGATTGACCGCATCAGCGGCGGCGATTATAAGGAACAGGACATAGTGACGAAGTGCATCCTTCTCGGCGTCCTGGTGCTCATCGGATACGGCATGGATTCCGTCGTCGGCGCGCTGATGCTGACGGTTGCCGGCAGATTCATAAACCGCTTAAGGGACAGGGCGCAGCAGAAGCTGAACCGGCTGCCGCTTCCTTTCCTGGACATGCATCCTGCCGGAGACATTCAGAGCCGCCTGACTTCCGATATGGTGCTGCTCTCCGAGGCGGTCCAGACTTCGGTGAGCATGATCTCGCAGATCGTGCTTTTCGTGACGGTCGTCGTACTCATGCTCGTGAAGGAGTGGCGTTTGTCCCTGGCCTATCTGGTCATTTTCCCGCTGGGCATGTTTCTCGCCACAGGCGTGGTCAAGCGCACCAGAAAGCTGGCGAAGGCGCGTGCGCGCGCACTGGGGAAGCTCTCGGCCAGGGTGGCGGATACGTGCGACGTCCATCCCGTCGTAAAGGCGTACGGATGCGAGGATGCCCTGCTTGAGAAGTTTGATGAGCTGCTTGATGAATTTGACAAGGCAAACCGCGGGACGCAGTTTATGACGGGGCTCATACCGGTGTCCCTCACGGCCATAAACAATATCAGCTACATCGTGTGCTGCCTCCTAAGCGGATACCTCGTGATTAAGGGAAGCCTTACACTGGGAGAATTTCAGGCGTTCCTTCTCTTCGGCAATATGCTCATCTCGCCCGTGCTCACCATTTCGTCCGGCATCAACTCCATGCAGCAGGGAATGGCCTGCGCGGAGAGGATCTACGAGTTTCTGGACGAAACCGAGGAGGAAAATGAGGACGGGAAAGCGCACCTGGACGGAGCGGCCTGAAGAGGCGCCATAGATTTTGAGCATGTGCGGTTCTCCTATGAAGAGAATCACCCGCTTATGCGCGATGTAAACTTCAGCGTGAAGCCCGGCATGACCGTCGCGATCGTGGGCCCAACCGGGGCCGGCAAGACGACGCTGATCAACCTGCTGATGCGCTTCTACGAGATCAAAGGCGGAGCGATCCGCCTCGACGGCGTCGATGTGCGGTCTATGGACCGGAGATCGCTGAGGGAGGCGGCCGGGATCGTCCTGCAGGACAGCTGGATCTTCGACGGAACGATCCGTGAAAATATCAGCTATGGACGGGAGGGCGCTTCCGAGGAAGAGGTGCGGGAGGCGGCAAAGCTTGTCCTGTGCGATACCTTTATTGAGAGGCTCGCGGATGGGTATGACACCCACGTAAGCGATGAGTCGGCCGCCCTTTCGGCCGGGGAGCGCCAGCTTCTTTCGATTGCCCGCGCCGCGCTGGCGGACCGCAGGATTCTGATTCTGGACGAGGCGACCTCCCAGGTGGACGCCAGAACCGAATATGTGATCACGAAGGCCATGGAACAGCTGATGAAAGGCCGCACCTGCTTCGTCATCGCGCACCGCCTGTTTACGATACGAAGCGCGGATATCATCCTGTATATGGAAAATGGCGATGTGGCGGAGATCGGTACACACAATCAGCTGATGGAGCGCGGAGGAAAGTACGCCGCCCTCTATGCGGCGGCTTCGGATGCGATGGAGAGGCC
>CADCPJ010000070.1 GCA_902803245.1 uncultured Lachnospiraceae bacterium
CTCTTCCGCCTGCTCCCTGTCGCTCTCCAGTGTGTCTGCCATCACATATCCGCCGGAAGCGACTTCCCCGGCGAGCGCATCGCCGGTCTCCGCAAAGAGCTTGTCGAGGTCAAGTCCGGCTGTCGCGCTTTCCTTAAGAGCTGCATCGCCCTCATCCGGCCGGTCCCCGGTCTCTCCGGCCGGCTTTTCTGCTGCTCCGACTGACGCGATCGCCGAAAGAACTGCGGCACCTGCCGCACCCGCCGCGCCTGCCGCAATGCCGGCTGCCGGAAGTATCGCGCTGCCCTTTTTCTCAGAGCCTCCGCCGCGCTCTTCCTCCGCTGCCTGCACGCCTTCCCCGGAGACAGCTCCGTCCTTAGCTGCCTGCGCACCTTCCCCGGAGACAGCACCGTCCTTAGCTGCGGACGCGATCGCCGCTGCTGACACTGCAGCTGCAGCCGCCGCTGCCGCTCCCGTTGCTGCTGTTGCTCCCGCAGCCGCTGCCGCTCCCGGCAGAGCCTCATCAGTCACCTCCAGGAAGTCCCCGCCGCTCTTTTCCGCGGAAGAAGAGCCTTCCGTCCCGGGCAGAGCTTCCCCGGTCACTTCCTTAAACACTACTTCCTTGAAGTCCTCTTCGCTCCCCGCCTCAGGAGCTGCGTCAGCTGCTCCGGATACCGCAGATACCGCTCCGGCCGCCGCAGATACTGCTCCTGCAGCCGCGGCTGCCGCTCCCGGCAGAACCGCTTTTCCGGCGTTTTCCTCATAAGGTGCGGGAGATTCCCCGCGCGTAAAATCGCTGACGCTCTCAACGGACACTTCTTCCTTCGGAAGAGTCGGCTCCACGTCCCGCTCATTGCGGTCCGGGACAATCTTCATGTCCTCGTCCTCGTCTTCGTCATTTAACTTCATGCCGGAGAAGACGGCGCGGATGCTGTGGCTCAGCTTCTTCTGAAGCCCTCCCGCCACGGCGCCGATGCTCTTCTTCTCTTTTGCCGGCTCCTCTTTGTCCTCCGGCTCTTCCTGCACTTCCAGGCTCTCCTCGCGCTGCACCTGCGTCTCCGCGGCCTGCTCCAGCCTCTGGATCGCCTCGTCCCCGCGCGCGGAGGATACGGTCTCATCTTCGTCTTCATCCGAAGTGAGAATTTTCTTCTCCACGCTCTCCATGCCGGTGAGCTGGGCGGCCTCCGCCGCCTCACTCTCCCTGGCAGCATTTTCACTGACAAGATGGCGGTTGTCGTAAGCCGCCTGCTGAGAAGGAGTGAGCGTCGTGAGCGACATCTTCAGCTCCATCGCTTTCGTGACGTACTTGCCCTCCGAGAACCAGAGGATCATGTCGTCGCACTCCTCGATGCACTTCTCGTTCTGGCCGTTCTTCTTGTAGAGTCTGGCCAGCTCGTAGGCCCACCTCTCCGTGTACTCGTGGTCCTTGTAGTCCTTAAGGGCCGCGATCTGATCGTCAATCGGCGCCTTGGTCGCGCGGAGATACTTGTACTTCAGGATGTGGCGGGACGTGTCGTTTGGGAAATTCTGCTCAAATTCGTTGATGAAGCGCTTGGCCTCATCGTAATCCCCGTTCCGGATGTCCAGCTCGGCCAGCCGGTAGAGAACCGTCTTGCTGGTCGAGGACCGCTTATAGGCGTATCTCAGGATCCTGGCACTGTCGACATAGCGCTTGTCCGCCTCATAGATCTCCCCGATCATGCAGAGTGTGCGGGCGCTTTTCACATGCTTCCAGTCCACTTCATCGGCAACGACAGCTGCCTCGCGGAATCGGCCCTCCTCCGCGAGAGAATTGATTTCTTCCAGTTTGCTCCTGTATTCGGCTTTATCCAAGGTCTCAACCCCCATAATTAAAAATGACAATTCTCTTCGAGGTCCTGCATTTACCGTTCATGTGCAGACGGCCGCTATGAGCTGTCATCACAGATCCATTTATACCAGTTAACCTTAGTAATTGCCGAAGGCAATTGCTTAGTTTAACTGCATACAGGGAAAACGAAATGCTCTGCGTAAGAAAGACAATTTCGTTAACGACTGTAAAAATGGGCATAAACACCCAAATTCTGGTTTATTCTAACATATCGGTTTTTCCTTGTAAAGAAATGTGCCGCAATGGAACCTGCACAGACGGGAAATATTCCTGCACTCCAAAACAGCGCAAAAGAGCCGCCCCTCTCCGGGCGGCCCTTTGCATTTTCAAAGCGGTATTTACTGCTGGATGCGGTCCAGCTTCCAGATGTCGCTGACATACTCCTCGATCGTTCTGTCGGAGGAGAACTTGCCGGCGCTGAAGGCATTCATCATCGCCATCTTCGCCCACTTTTCGGTGTCGCGGTAAGCGGCCTCGACGCGGCGCTGTGCCTCCGCATAGGAGCGGAAGTCCGCGAGGATGAAGTAGCGGTCCGCCTTCCCGTCCTTGTTTGTGAGGAGCGAGTCGTAGATCGGGCGGAAGAGCTCCGTGTTCGGATCGAAGGTGCCGTTGATCATCTGCACCATCACCTGGCGGATCTCGCTGTCCGTGTTGAAGATGTAGTTCGGGTCATATCCGCCGTTGTGCTCGAAGTTAATGACTTCGTCGGAGCTAAGTCCGAAGATGAAGGCATTCTCCCTGCCCACCTCCTCGACGATCTCGACGTTGGCGCCGTCCATCGTTCCGATCGTCGGGGCGCCGTTCAGCATGAACTTCATGTTGCCGGTGCCGGACGCCTCCTTCGAGGCCGTGGAGATCTGCTCGGAGACATCGGCCGCGGCAAAGATCAGCTCGCCGTTCGAGACCTTGTAGTCCTCGATGAAGACGACCTTCATCCTGCCGTGGAGGGCCGGATCGTTGTTGACGGCATTTGCAACCGCGTTGATCAGCTTGATGATGAGCTTGGCGGTCACATATCCCGCGGAGGCCTTCGCGCCGAAGATAAATGTGCGCGGATAGAACTCCATCTCCGGGTGCTCCTTCAGCTGGTTTCTTAAATACATCACGTGCATGATGTTTAAG
>CADCPJ010000071.1 GCA_902803245.1 uncultured Lachnospiraceae bacterium
CGGAACGGGCTTCACGGAGAAAAACCTTACTGTCTATACGAACGGTGAGAAGGCCGGAGAACTTCCCGTCAGATTCTATGAAGCGGCCCCAAACGTCCCCTATATGGGATTTGCACAGTATTCGGAGTACATGCGGAAGCAGCCGCTGACCGTAAAAGCGACGGAAGACGGAAAATGTGCGCTCGTGAACGCGATCGGGGAGGAGATCCTCTGCGACGCGGAAGAGGACGTGATCACCGTAAAGGACTGGGCGCGGTTCTTTGATGAGCCTCTGCCGCTGGAGGACAGGGCTCTCGGATGGAAGGACACCACCCTCCACTGCGTGAGGATTAAGGACATCGCGTATGAGGGAGAGGCCAGGCCGGTCGAGTTCGATTTTGCGAAGTACGGGATCGCGATGTACGCGGATGAGGACGACGTCTACCTGCCCGTATCCATCCTATGCAACATGATGACGGACGTAGCTCTCAACTATATGGTCTATAACGGGGAGAATCTGTACGCCCAGAGAATGGATCTTCAGGGAGCAGCTCCGGAAGGTTTCTGGGACAGCGGGATGTACAATGCGCAGTTTGAGGGAGAGGAGAGGCCGGAGGACCTCGTGAGGGAGTGCTATGCGGACCTCTGCTTCAGCTTTGACTATTTCTTCGGCCACCCGGGAGTCGCTCCTCTTGACGAGGCTCTGGCCGAAAAAGGCCTTGACGGGGCACTTGGCAGCCTCGGGAAAGAAGGAGAGTCCATCCGGAAGGGCCTCACTTCCCCGGATCTTTTTGATTACATCTCCGCCGCAAACAGGCTGTTCTTCCGCCACCTAAGTGACGGGCACACCGTCTTTATGAGCGGGGCTTCCATCCTTTCAAATCCCGCCTATATGGAAAATGTGTCATTTGCAGACAGGACGGGCGTGGTTATTGACCTGATGAACTCTGAGGCGAACAAAAAACAGCTCGTCAATCAGGCCATACCGCTTCAGAGAGAACGCTGCTGGGGGGGCGAGACCTATATCGAATCCGGCAGCACGGCAATCCTCCGCCTGGACACCTTCATGCCGGATGAGAAGGCCTGGGACAGCTTCTACAGCGGAGAAGGCGAATTCCCGGAGGATTCCCTCGGGATTGTCATATCGGGGCTTCGAAAGGCAGCCGAAAACCCGGAGATTAAAAATGTGATTTTTGATCTTTCCTGCAACGGCGGGGGAAGCCCGGACGTGATGATGGCGATCCTTGCCGTGACCACGGGACAGGAGGAGCTGTACGGCATCAACAAGCTGACGGGACAGCGGATGACCTTCATCTTCGAGGCGGACACGAACTTCGACGGCGTCTATGACGAGAAGGACAAAGAAGTGCATTACGATTTCAACTACGGCATTCTGACGACCCGCCACGCATTTTCCTGCGGCAATCTGTTCCCGATCATCGCCAAGGATGGCGGCGCAGTGATCATAGGGGAACCCACGAGCGGCGGGTCCTGCTGCGTTCAGTTCGGAACTGATGCCCAGGGATTATTCAGCATGATGTCGAGCGCCCAGTGGCAGCTTGTGGACTCCGACTGGATTTCCGTGGAGAGAGGATGCACTGTTGACCTGCCGATCGAGCCGAAGTCCGGCGGGATTCTTGACAGGATCATCTCGATCGCCGGAGTGAATGAAGGAGCTCCGTCCTTTGCGGATTATTACGACGAGGCGCGCCTTGATGAGATGATGAATGCGTATTTCGGGTCGGAAGAGGCTGCGGACACCGCGGCATAGGAGCCTTAAAGCAAGATGAGAATTACAGATGTGCTTAAGACCGTCCTCCCGGTAGTCATCATGCTTGTGACCGGCATGATCTGCCGGAGGCGGAAGCTCATATCCCGGGAGGGCATCCATGCACTGAAAAGGGTCGTCGTCGATATCACTCTGCCGGCGATGCTGCTCGGCGCGTTTGCGTCGACTGAGTATACGTTCATGGATGTGGTCATCCCGCTCATGATGTACGTGGTCTGCTTCGCGGGCTGGGGGCTCGGCAAGCTCTTTAAGAAGCTGCTCCGCCTTGATTCCCGGTTTGTGCCGTATCTCACCACCGGTTTTGAGGCCGGGATGCTGGGATACGCGCTCTTCACCATGCTGTCCGGGGGAGGCAGGACGGCGGAATTTGCCCGCATCGACCTGGGGCAGGTGCTGTTCGTGTTCACCGCGTACAAGATTCTTCTCGGCATGGAAGGGGACGAGGCGGTCGACAGGGGAGCGCTCATCCGCGAGATGCTCCTCTCCCCGATCATCATCGCGATTGCAGCGGGCGTCCTCCTCGGCGCTACAGGCCTCTTTGAGGCCCTGAAGCCATCGGGGGTAAGCGGGATCATCACGAACTGCACGGACTTCGTGTCCGCCCCGACGAGCGCCGTCATACTTCTTACGATCGGCTACGACCTGGTGCTCGACGACATTCCCTGGGTGCCGGCGCTGAAAGTCGTGATCCTCCGGTTCGCGATCATGATGGTTCTCCGCGCAGCATTTCTTGCTGTCCTCGTGCGGTTCTTTCCGCAGGCGGATCCCGGCATGGCGGTGAATGTGATGTTCATCCTGCCGCCGCCATTTGTTTTGCCCGTATTTGCGGACGACGCGGACCAGAGGGTCTATGTCTCCTCGGTGCTGTCATTGTCCACAGTCGTTGCCATCGCGGGGTTTGCGGTTCTCTCCGCGATCGGATAACGGGCGGAATGACGGGATGAAAACAGACAGGGCAGAGATCGGAAAGCTCCGATAACAAACAATCAGCAGTTGCATTGGCAAAAAGACCCGGCCACAGGGCCGGGTCTTTCGCGTTATCTATCTCTTATCTATCTCTTATCTATCTCTTTTTTGCTGCCGGATGTCTCCGGACGATGCCGCCTTAAGCGATCAGTCTTTTATCAGTCTCACGTATCCGGTCGGAGTGCCGTAGTCCATGCTGTCCTCGCAGGTGCCGTACGCGGCTCCCTTGGCGTGAACGACCCTGCCGTCTCCGACGTAGAGCGCGACGTGGCCGCCGTACTTATAGACCACGAGGTCTCCGGGCTTTAAGCTGCTGCGGCTGATGTTCGACAGGCTCTGGAATTCGCTCGCCGTGCGGGGGGAGCTGATTCCGAAATGAGCGTAGATGAGATGGACAAAGCCGGAGCAGTCCGTTCCCGTCGTCAGGGAATTTCCTCCCCAGACATAGCGCAGCACGCCGACGAAGGATCTCGCGTAGCTGACGATCTGCTGCCTGAGGGAGCTTGTCGACGAGGAGGAGCTTGTCGAGGAGGAGCTCGATGAAGAGGAACTCGACGAAGAGGAGGGGCCGGATGTGGTGTCTTCCCGGTCTACCCAGTCGTCCCACAGCACGACATCTTCCGGAAGAATCTGGGCGGAAGATGCGTTCGACTTGCTCTTTGCGACATTCTTCACGGTGAGAAGGATCTTCACGCCGCGCTTCTTATATACAGCTGTGATGACTGCGGAGCCGGGCTTCTTTACAAGAACCGTGCCGCCTCCCGCGACGGACGCCACCGCGGAATCGGATGAGCTGATTTTCACGTTTTCATTTGCCAGAATGAGACTTTTGTACTTCAGTTTGAGGCGGAGCGTATCTCCGGCATACACGGTTTTCTTTTTCGTCTTTACCGACTTCTTCAGCGTGGCGCTGACTGTTTTTGTCTGAGCTGCAGATACGGTATATACGGAGCAGCATGCGGTGAGCGCCAGAAGCAGAAGGAGGAGCGGCAAAAGCTGTCTCTTGCTGAATCTGATCATAACGTCTACCTCGCTTTCTTACTCTTGATCGAATGGATTCCTTAAAAGAATTGCTTTTTA
>CADCPJ010000072.1 GCA_902803245.1 uncultured Lachnospiraceae bacterium
CGTTGGAAATTGCGTTATTCAGCCGAAAATGCATTCAACCATGCATTTTCGAATGAATGGTTTTAGCAATTTTCAAGGAGGTTAGATGTTCTTAGCGCGGAAGCCCGTCTGAATATACTATACTATGATACGCGGCGGGCTTTTGACCGATAGTTATACGCGGCGGGCTTTTGACCGACAGCAAAGACAGAATCCGACAAACGCATCAACTTTTGACCTACATCGAAGACCACGAAAACGAACACAAACGCCAACACAAATGCAAATGCAAAAACAAATACCGAAGCGAACACAGACAAAACTACACGCATCTGCATAAATAAAGAGACAAAGTATTAAAAGAGACAAAGACAAAGAATTAAAAGAGACAAAGAAAAAGTATTAAAAGAGACAAAGAAAAAGAATTAAAAGAGACAAAGGATCAACATGATAGAACACAGCTACACACTAGGAATCGACATCGGCTCCACGACCGTCAAGATCGCCCTCATGGACGAGGAACTTCACCTCCTCTTCTCGGACTACAAGCGCCACCACGCGGAGATCCAGACCACAGCCGCATCCCTCATCCGCGAGGCGCTTGCGAAGGTGGGAGACGTCCAGGTATCCCCTGCGATCACGGGATCAGGGGGACTTACGCTGGCAAAGCACCTCGGCGTCCCCTTCGTGCAGGAGGTGGTCGCGGTCAGCGGCTCACTGAAAGAATTCTGCCCGAAGACGGACGTCGCCATCGAGCTCGGGGGCGAGGACGCAAAGATCATATACTTTGAAAACGGCGGCGTCGAGCAGCGCATGAACGGCATCTGCGCCGGCGGCACAGGCTCCTTCATCGACCAGATGGCGGACCTTCTGCAGACGGACGCGGCGGGCCTCAATGAATACGCGAAGTCCTACCAGGCCATCTATCCGATCGCTGCCAGGTGCGGCGTATTCGCAAAGACCGACATCCAGCCGCTCATCAACGAGGGCGCGACGAAGGAGGACCTGTCGGCCTCGATCTTCCAGGCTGTGTGCAACCAGACCATATCGGGCCTTGCGTGCGGCAAGCCGATCCGCGGGCACGTAGCCTTCCTCGGCGGGCCGCTCCATTTCCTCGACCAGCTCCGGGAGACCTATATACGCACGCTGAAGCTCGATGACGAGCACGCGATCACGCCGGAGAATTCTCACCTCTTTGCCGCTGTCGGCGCGGCCATGAACGCGGTGGACGCGGCGGAGCACGAGGCGAAGGTCGAGGAGCGCCCGTACCGCGAAGGGGATGAACTCATCTCCCTCAGGGACCTGAGCAGCCACCTGGACGAGGGCGTCACCCTCGAATTCGAGGTGAACCGCCTCGATCCGCTCTTTAAGACCAGGGAGGATTACGAGAGCTTCCGGGAGAGGCAGGATAAGTACCAGGTGGAGAGGCAGGACCTGGCCTCTTACCGGGGGAAGGCTTTCCTCGGGATCGACGCGGGCTCCACGACGACGAAGACCGCCCTCATCTCTGAGGATGGGAAGCTGCTCTATTCATTTTACGACAATAACCACGGGGATCCGCTTGCCACTTCGATCCGCGCGATCAAAGAGACCTATGCCCATATGCCGGAAGGCGTGACGATCGCCGGCTCCTGCTCCACGGGCTACGGCGAGGCCCTCATCAAGGCCGCGCTCCTTCTGGACGAGGGGGAAGTGGAGACGATCTCCCACTATTATGCCGCCCAGTTCTTTGACGAGGAGGTGGACTGCATCCTCGACATCGGCGGACAGGACATGAAGTGCATCCGGATCCGCGACCACGCCGTGGACGACGTGATGTTAAATGAGGCGTGCTCCTCTGGCTGCGGATCATTCATCGAAAACTTTGCGAAGACACTCAACTACAGCGTACAGGAGTTCGCGAAGGCCGCGCTCTTCGCCGAGCACCCCATCGACCTCGGCACGCGCTGCACGGTCTTCATGAATTCCAAGGTCAAGCAGGCGCAGAAGGAAGGCGCCACCGTGGCGGACATCTCCGCGGGCCTGGCCTATTCGGTCATCAAGAACGCGCTCTACAAGGTCATCAAGGTCTCGGATGCCTCGGAGCTCGGGCGCAACATCGTCGTGCAGGGGGGAACCTTCTACAACGACGCGGTGCTCCGCGCATTTGAGAAAATTGCGGACTGCGAGGTCATCCGCCCGGACATCGCCGGGATCATGGGCGCATTCGGCGCCGCGCTGATCGCGAGGGAGCGGCACGATGAGAACCGCCCGACGACGATGCTCTCCCTTCCCGAGATCGAGAAGTTTAAGAGCAGAACGACCATGACGCACTGCCACGGCTGCACGAATGCATGCAGGCTGACCATCAACCATTTCCCGGGAGGGAGGAAGCTGGTCTCCGGCAACCGCTGCGAGCGCGGGATCGGACAGGTGAAGAATAAGGACAATCTCCCGAACCTCTATGAATACAAGTACGAGCGGATCTTCGGATATACCCCGCTTGAAGAGGGAGAGGCGAAGAGGGGCAAAGTGGGCATCCCGAGGGTGCTCAACATGTTCGAGAACTACCCCTTATGGTTCACCTTCTTTACTAAGCTCGGCTACCAGGTGGTCCTCACTCCCACATCCACTCACAAGACCTACGAGCTCGGCATCGAATCGATCCCGAGTGAATCGGAGTGCTATCCGGCGAAGCTCGCCCACGGACATGTGACCTGGCTCATTCAGCATGGACTCAAGTTCATCTTCTATCCGTGCATCCCTTATGAGCGGAATGAGTTCCCGGATTCGGTCAACCACTACAACTGCCCGATTGTCACGAGCTATGCGGAGAACATAAAGAACAACGTGGAGGAGCTGAGGGACCCGTCCATCCGCTTCATGAACCCGTTCCTGGCCCTGACGGACGAGAAGGTGTTCACGGACCGCATGGCGGAGATCTTCTCCGATCTCCCAAAGAGCGAGGTGCTTGCGGCTGCCCATGCCGCCTGGGAGGAGCAGTCGAAGGCGCGCAGGGACATCGAGAAAAAGGGCGAGGAGACCCTGAAATATCTGGAGGAGACGGGCCGGCACGGAATCGTCCTGGCCGGAAGGCCCTACCACATCGACCCGGAGATCCACCACGGAATTCCGGAGCTCATCAACAGCTACGGCATGGCGGTCCTCACGGAGGACTCCATCTCGCACCTCGGCAATCTGGAGCGCCCTTTAAGGGTCAATGACCAGTGGATGTACCACACGAGACTCTATGCCGCAGCCAACTACATCAAGAAGCACGAGAACCTGGACATCATCCAGCTCAATTCCTTCGGATGCGGCGTCGATGCGGTGACGACGGACGAGGTGCAGGAGATCATGTCGAAGAGCGGCAGGATCTATACCTGCCTCAAGATCGACGAGGTCAACAACCTGGGCGCGGCGCGCATCCGCGTGAGGTCCCTCCTCGCCGCGATCCGGGTCAGGAAACAGAAGGAGACGGTGAGGAAGATCGCCCCGTCTTCCATCGAGAAGGCCCTCTTCACGAAGGAGATGCGGAAGAACTACACGATTCTCTCCCCGCAGATGTCGCCGATTCATTTCCGGCTCCTGGAGGAGGCATTTAACTCCGAGGGCTACAACTTTGAAATTCTTGAAAATGACAACCGGAGCGCCATCGATATGGGCCTCAAATACGTCAACAACGACGCGTGCTATCCCTCGCTCATCGTCGTGGGACAGCTCATGGAGGCTTTGACCAGCGGAAAATACGACGTGAACCGCACGGCGCTCATCATGACACAGACCGGCGGCGGCTGCCGCGCCTCCAACTACATCGGCTTCATCCGGCGCGCGCTCGAGAAGGCGGGACTTGGCCAGGTGCCCGTGATCTCGCTCAACTTCAACGGCTTTGAGCCCCAGCCGGGGTTCGAGGTCCCGCCCCGCCTGCTGTTAAAGCTCGTCTACGGGGTGGTCATGGGGGACATCCTCATGAAATGCCTCTACAGGATGCGCCCTTACGAGCTTGTGAAGGGATCCGCGAACCGGATGTATAAGAAATGGGACCGCGTGGCACGCAAGTTCCTTGGGGGCAGCATCAACTACAGGAAGTACATCCAGATCTGCCGGAGCATCATTCACGACTTCGACAATCTGCCCATCACCGATGAGGTAAAGCCCAGGGTCGGCATCGTAGGGGAGATCCTCGTGAAATTCTCCCCGACCGCGAACAACCATCTGGCGGAGCTTCTCGAAAAGGAGGGGGCGGAGGCGGTCGTACCGGACCTCCTGGACTTCTTCCAGTACAGCTTCTACAACGGGAACTTCAAGGCGGACAAGCTCGGCTTCCCTCTGTCCCACAAGATCAAGATGAATGCGGCCGTGTCCGCGATCGAGATGATCCGGGGAGCGGCTTCCAGGGAGTTCAAAAGGAGCCGCCATTTTACGCCTCCGGCGAAAATCGCGGATCTGGCGAGGGATGCGTCGCCGATCGTCTCAAACGGCAATCAGACCGGGGAGGGATGGTTCCTGACCGGCGAGATGCTCGAGCTCATCGGTGAGGGCGTGCCGAATATCGTCTGTATCCAGCCATTTGCCTGCCTGCCGAACCACATCGTGGGGAAAGGCGTGATCAAGGAGATCCGGAGGCGGTACCCGGAGGCGAACATCGCCGCCGTCGACTATGACCCCGGGGCTTCCGAGGTCAACCAGCTCAACCGCATCAAGCTCATGCTGAGCACGGCGGTGAAGAATCTTGAGTTAAGGAGCGCGGCGGGACAATGAAATATGAAATCTTAACGACCGAGGGGCGCGCGAAGCGGGCGCGGATGACCACGGTCCACGGAGTGATTGAGACGCCGGTCTTCATGAACGTCGGGACGGCGGCCGCCATCAAGGGCGGCATCTCGTCTCCGGAGCTTAAGGACCTCCACTGCCAGGTGGAGCTGTGCAACACCTACCACCTGCACGTGCGCCCGGGAGACCGGCTTATAAAAGACCTGGGCGGCGTGAGGAAATTCATGAACTGGGACGGCCCGGTGCTCACGGACTCCGGAGGGTTTCAGGTCTTCTCCCTCGCAAAGCTGAGAAAGATCAGGGAGGAGGGGGTGAACTTTCACTCCCACGTGGACGGCAGGAAGATCTTCATGGGGCCGGAGGAGAGCATGCAGATTCAGTCGAATCTGGGCTCCACCATCGCGATGGCCTTTGACGAGTGCCCGAATTCCAAGGCGGACAGGGCATATGTCGAGGAGAGCGTGGACAGGACAACCCGCTGGCTCATCCGGTGCAAGGCGGAAATGGAGCGGCTGAACGCGCTGCCGGATACGCTCAACAAAGAGCAGCTCCTCTTCGGCATCAATCAGGGGGCGGTCTTTGACGACATACGGATCCGCCACGCGAAGGACATCGCGGAGCTTGATCTCGACGGCTATGCGGTCGGCGGACTGGCTGTCGGCGAGACCCACGAGGAGATGTACCACGTTCTCGACGAGGTCGTTCCTCATCTCCCGAAGGAAAAGCCCGTCTACCTCATGGGCGTCGGGACCCCTGCGAACATCCTTGAGGCCGTCGGGCGCGGCGTGGACTTCTTCGACTGCGTGTACCCTTCCAGAAACGGGAGGCACGGCCACGTCTACACCGACAGCGGACACCTCAACCTCTTTAACGCGCAGTTTGAGAGGGACTTAAGCCCGATCGACGAAAAATGCGGATGCCCGGCGTGCAGGAACCACTCGAGGGCCTATATCCGGCATCTCCTAAAGAGCGGAGAGATACTCGGGATGAGATTATGCGTCATACATAACCTCTGGTATTACAACCATCTGATGGAAGAGATTCGCAGCGCGCTTTCTGAAGGAAGGTTCGCCGCATTTAAGGCGGAGAAGCTCGCCGGCTTTATGGAGCATCCGCTCCACAACACGGTGATGCAGACTTCTTCCTTAAGACATGGCGGAAGCAAATGAGCGAAAGCGAAGGAAACCGCTTGCAGTGGATGGGGTTTTTGTGTATGATAGGGACTGTTATCCCGCTTTTAAGGAGAACCGCAGCGACTTAAAACAGCCTGAATCGTCGGGGGAATTTAAGCGCCTGCAAAAATGAATCTTATATTATCGGAGGTCGCAAAATATGATTTCTATGTTTCTTACGGCTGCCCAGGCAGCTCCTGCGGAAGGACAGGCCCCGGTCGGCATGGGCTGGGGAACGATGATTATCTGGGTGGTGATCATGATCGGCATCATGTATTTCCTCATGATCCGCCCGCAGAAGAATGAACAGAAGCGCGTCACGGCCATGCTGAACGACATGGCAGTCGGCGACAGCGTGGTTACGACAGGCGGATTCTACGGCGTGATCCTGGACATCACGGACGACGACGTGATTGTGGAATTCGGCAACAACAAGAACTGCCGCATACCGATGCGGAAGTCTGCGATCGCTCAGGTCGAGAAGGCCGCGGATGCTTATTCGAGCAGCGAGCCGGTGATTGAGGAGAGCAAGCCTTCCCGCTTCAGCTTTGGAAAGAAGAAGGATGCACAGCAGCCTGAAGATAAGTGAGAGTTACGGGGAGGCGGTTTCTATCCGTCTCCCCTTCGTAAATGAACTGCATTTACAGGCAATTGCCCTTTATGCAGATGCTTAAGGCTAATTTGGCGCAACAGTACATAGGATCAAAGGAGTTAGGAAATGAGAAGCGATACCGTTAAAGAAGGATTGCAGCAGGCGCCTCACCGGTCGCTGTGGAATGCCCTCGGCGTCACGAAAGAGGAGATGAAGAAGCCGCTCGTCGCAGTTGTGAGCTCATATAATGAGATCGTTCCGGGTCATATGAACCTCGACAAGATCGCGGACGCGGTGAAGCTCGGGGTGGCCGAGGCGGGCGGATTCCCCGTGCTTGTGCCTGCGATCGCCGTGTGTGACGGCATCGCGATGGGACACACCGGGATGAAGTACTCCCTCGTCACGCGCGACCTGATCGCGGACTCCACGGAGGCCCTCATCATGGCCCATCAGTTTGACGCCATGGTCTGCATCCCGAACTGCGACAAGAATGTCCCGGGACTCCTTATGGCGGCTGCCCGGCTCAACATTCCGACGGTCTTCGTGAGCGGCGGGCCGATGCTTCCGGGACACGTGGCGGGAAAGAGAACCTCCCTCTCAAGCATCTTCGAGGCCGTCGGCGCGAGGCAGGCCGGGAAGATGAGCGAAGAGGAGCTGGATGAGTTCGAGGAATACGGGTGTCCGACCTGCGGCTCCTGCTCCGGCATGTATACCGCAAACAGCATGAACTGCCTCACCGAGGCCATCGGCATGGGCCTTCGCGGAAACGGCACCATCCCCGCCGTCTACTCCGCGAGGATCCGCCTGGCGAAGCACGCGGGCAATCAGGTCATGGAGCTCCTTAGGAAGGACATCCGCCCGAGGGACATCATCACGGAGAGATCGATTCGGAACGCCCTCACGGTGGATATGGCGCTCGGCTGCTCCACGAACACGATGCTCCATCTCCCGGCCATCGCCCACGAGATCGGATTTGAACTCGACATGCGCATTGCAAATGAATATTCGGAGAGGACGCCGAACCTCTGCCACCTGGCTCCGGCCGGCCACACCTATATGGACGAGCTGAACGAAGCGGGCGGCGTCTACGCCGTCATGAAGGAGCTCTCCAAGTTAAACCTCCTCGACCTTAACTGCATCACGGTCACCGGAAAGACCGTGGGAGAGAATATTGAGAAGGCTTTCAACCGGAACCCGGAAGTGATCCGCCCGGCAGAGAATCCTTTTATGAGTACAGGCGGCCTGGCGGTCTTAAGCGGAAACATCGCGCCGGAAGGAGGCGTCGTGAAGCAGAGCGCCGTCGCCCCTGAGATGCTTGTCCACGAGGGACCGGCGAGGGTCTTCGACTCGGAGGACGACGCGATTGCCGC
>CADCPJ010000073.1 GCA_902803245.1 uncultured Lachnospiraceae bacterium
ACCGTCGAGGAGCGGATAGAGGGAGACACCCCTGAGGAGATTGTGAAGTCGCTCTCCTTGCAGAAGGCGGAGGACGTCGCGGGACATTTTAAAAATGGCGAGATCGTGATCGGGGCGGATACCGTGGTCGCGGCCGGCGGGCGCATCCTCGGGAAGCCGAAGACCCACAAGGAGGCGGCGGACATGATCCGCATGCTGTCCGGCAGCACGCACCAGGTCTTCACGGGAGTCACGATCATCCGATGCGGAAATGGTGCCGGGGAGATGCAAAGGACGACATTCGCGTCAAAGACAGACGTCCATGTCTATCCGATGAGCGAGGAGGAGATCCTTATCTACGCCGGGAGCGACGAACCGATGGACAAGGCCGGGGCGTACGGCATACAGGGAACTTTCGGCGCCTATGTGAGAGGGATCGAAGGGGAGTACGCCAATGTGGTCGGGCTCCCGATCGCAGAGCTCTATCAGAAACTCAAAAAGATGATGTGAAGGGCGAAAGAAGCGTGCGCCGCTTTATAAAGAGGAATGTGCCATGAAGATACTGGTTGTCTATTATTCCCTGGACGGAAACACCCGGTTTGCCGCTGAGTACATCGCAGAGCGGCTCGGAGCGGATCTTCTTAAGCTGAGGCCGGAAAATGAGCCCCCGAGGAATCCGCTTAAATATATCATCGGGGGAAAATCCGTCGTCATGGGCGAAAAAGCCTATCTGAACCGCTTTCGCGAGGACCCCACGGAGTACGACTGTATCGTCCTGTGCGGCCCCGTGTGGGCCGGGCGGGTCACGCCGGCGATCAGGGAGTTTGTCCTGGGGCACCCGTTTGAGGGGAAGAAGGTCGGCCTCGTCGGCTGCTCGGCCAGCGGGGACTCGGAGGAAATGTTCGAAAAGCTTCGCACTCTCATCTCGGGAAATGAAGTGATATCGACCTGTTCCTTAAGACACCCGAAGAAAAAACAGGCTGAGGCAATGCCTCAGCTCGATGTCTTCTGTGATTCCATAGCCGCCTTGGCTGCCTCGTCTTCCGGGGAGTCGTCGTAAGTCCGCATCGTCTGTCCGCTCCGCTTGATCCTGTCCGGATCATAGGGAATGTTCTGGAGGCGGAAGTCATTTTTCCCGTTTTCCTTGACCTGGTAGAGGAGCTTGTCCGCCTCCTCGAAGACTGCCTCGTAGTCCGGGTAGCTCCCGTCGTTGACCACGCAGCCCATGCTGACGCTGACGAGATCCGTCCCGGCGTCGTCCAGCGAGATTTTGTTCATTTCCCTCAGGATAGTGTTCAGCTTGGTCACGATGAAGTTGTAGTCCTGAAGCCCGGGCGCGTAGACGATGAACTCGTCGCCGCCCATCCGCATGACGACGTCATTCTGGCGGAAAGCGTGGGCCAGGGTCATGGAGACGCGCTTTAAGACCTCGTCTCCGGTGGAATGGCCGTAATTGTCATTGACGTGCTTGAAGTTGTCGACGTCGATGAGGATGAATGCGCCGGCGACTCCCTGCGACAGGAAGGACCGGATCTTGGCATCTCCGCCGCCCCTGTTGTAGAGCCCGGTCATCTGGTCGTGCTCGGCGGAATCCATGGAGTCGGAGACCTTCATGATGTTGTCGATGCGGTCCGCGAGGACGAACCAGCACAGGCAGAGGGACACGAATGAGTAGATGGTCAGGTGCCTCATGTCGAGGAGAAAGAGATCCGTCGATTTCGCGTGGCAGTCAGCGGCTGCAAAGAGAGCCGACATGCAAAGGACGTAGATCGTGACGCGGATCGGCCTGTCCAGGATGAAGATCGGCATGGCGATGATCATCACGCCGAATGTAAACATCTGATTCTGCCTGTCAAACACGGTTCCCATGAGAATCGTCACGAGGAGAATCGGTATCTGCATCAGGTAGAATTTCAAAGTGGCGCTCCTTATGTCCTTACGGATCTTCACAAAGTAAAGAATGAGGAGCAGGAGGAAATATCCGAGCAGCAGGAAGCTGGAGGAGAAGGTCACGGACCGGGACAAAGCCAGGTTGCCGAGCATATCGAGGATCATGATGATCACAAAGAGAAACAGGAAGATCCCCATGGTCTCCTGGTTCTTTTTCCATATCTGCTTGCGGAAAGAGGGATATTCCCTGAAGCGGAGCCTCTTGAAAAACAGCCGGAACATAGCGCACCTCGGTGTACAGTGGAATGCGCAAAAAAAGCGCTATAATCAATCAATTATAGCACTTTTCCTGCCTCTCAACAAGGTGCGGAGGAGGTTAACCGGATTTTCACTTGTCTTATGTTCATTCCGGAGCCCGCCTGGATGCCTGGATTCGCAAGGCGGTCACTTCGAGAATTCGGCAGCAAGGTTTTTAAGTGCCTCGCGGGAATCCGCATGGAGAGCGGACTTGACCGTGACGCAGTTCTCAGAGACCTGAAGGCCCTTGCAGGACTCTAAAATGCCGAGAATCACTTTCTTCGCCGTCGGGGCCCAGCTTCCGTTCTCGATCACGGCGACGCGCCGGTTCTTAAAGCCGCGCTCCGTGAGGTGGGTGAGGAAAGTCCTCATGAACGGGAAAATGTCCGCATTGTAAGTCGTGGTCGCGAGGACAAGGCGGTCATAGCGGAATGCTGCCTCGACGGCTTCCGCCATGTCGTCGCGGGCGAGGTCGAAGATTTCCACTTTCACTCCCGCCTCTTCCAGCTGATCCTTAAGGGAAATGGCGGCTTCCGCCGTGTGCCCGTAGACCGAGGTGTATGCGATCGCGACGCCGCATTTATCCGGCTCATAGGCGCTCCACTTGCCGTAGAGATCAAGATACTCGCTCAAATCCCCCTTAAGAACCGGTCCGTGAAGCGGGCAGATCGTGTCGATCTTAAGCTCTGCCGCCTTTTTGAGGACATTTTGAACCTGCACTCCGTATTTCCCGACGATGCCGATATAATAGCGCGCCGCCTCGCAGGCCCACCCCTCCGGATCTTCGACGTCATTTGCGCCGAACTTGCCGAAGGCGTCGGCGCTGAAGAGAACCCTGTCGGTGAGGTCGTATGTGAACATGACCTCGGGCCAGTGGACCATCGGGGCGAAGAGGAAGGAGAGCGTATGCTTTCCGAGCGGGAGCGAGTCTCCGGACTTTACGACCTGGCGGGTATTTCCGGGCATCTCCTCAAAGAACTGGTCGACCATCGCGAAGGTCTTGGCATTTCCGATGAGGATGGCCTCGGGATACGCTTTTGCAAATTCCACGATATTCCGCGAGTGATCCGGCTCCATGTGCTGGATGATGAGGTAGTCCGGCTTCCTGCCGCCAAGCTCCTTCTCAAGGTTCGAAAGCCACTCGTCGGCGAAGCTCTCGCCTACGGAATCCATGACGGCCACCTTGTCGTCGAGGATGACATAGGAGTTGTACGCCATTCCCCGGGGCACGATGTACTGCCCTTCAAAGAGATCGATCTTGTGGTCGTTGACGCCGATGTACCGGATGTCGTCTGAGATGTACATGCTGCGAAATCCTCCTTAAGCTGTATGTGTCTTTTCAAATTCTTATGTTAAAACAACTATCAACAGTATATAGAAGCACCGAAACTCCGTCAAAGGATTTTTTGACCTTAAGGCAGTTGACTCGGAAAAAGCATGGGTAATATAATGTATTTATCGGTCTATTGCGGCATGTTTTCTGTCGTTTTTTACAAAAAGACAAGGATGCTTCTCCCAAGGACATGCAACTGTATTTCTTCATTTATTATGAAAGGAGTGATATCCGTTGAATAACAGACAGAAGCGCCCTCACGGCGAGGAAAAGGCGAAAAACAGCACTTCCTGGATGAAAGAGACGGGAAATTCCGACTCCGGATACAATGAAGAACAGGACAAGAATTACGAAGAGAAATACGAGGGAGAATACAATATAGAATATCGCTCAGAGGACAAAGGTGAATACGAAGGCGGCGCCCCTTCGGGCCGGGATGGAAACTCCGAAGGCCGGGATGTGAGCTCCCGGGATATGGAGGAGAAAAACGGCGGGCGGAGCGAGAACACAGAAGGCCGGGATGGAGAATACGAAAGTCACTATCAAAACTCCGACGGCCGGGAGGAAAACTTTAACGGCCAGGACGCGAATTTCGACGGCCGGGAGGAGATGGAGATCACCAACGAGCACATGGTGGAGGATGAGGACCGCACAAAGCGCTTAAAGACCAAGATCCTCTACCTGCTCATGAAGAAGAAGTACACGGAGCTGAGGGAGGAGACCCTCGACATGCACCCCGCCGACCTGGCTTCCGTCCTTGAGGACCTCGATGAGAACAACCGCCTCGTGGTGTTCCGGCTCCTCAGAAAGGACGTCGCGACGGAGGCCTTCACCTTCATGTCGGACGACGCGAGGGCAGAGCTCGTGGAGGGCTTCTCCGACGCGGAAATTGTCAACACGATCGAGGAGATCAGCCTTGATGAGGCGGCGGACATGCTCGAGGATATGCCGGCTTCCGTCGTGAAGCGCGTCCTCGCGAAGTCGAGCCGCGAGACGAGGGAGTCCCTCAACCGCCTCCTGCACTACCCGGAATACAGCGCGGGCAGCATCATGACGCCGGAGTACGTGAGATTCCGCGCGGGCATCGACGTGAAGGAGGCCATGCAGGCCATCCGCGAGCAGGGCCCGGACGCGGAGACCGTGTATACCTGCTACGTCGTTCAGAAGAACAAGCTGCTCGGCGTCGTGACGGCCCGCGACCTGCTCCTCTCCGACCCCGACACTCCGATTTCGGAGATCATGGACGACAACGTCATTTCCGTAAATGTCACGGATGACCAGGAGTACGTGGCCCGCCAGCTCGCCAAGTACGACTTCAACGCGATGCCCGTTGTGGACAACGAGGGCATGATGCTCGGCATCGTCACCATCGACGACGCTGTCGATGTCCTTGTCGACGAGTCCACGGAGGACATGCAGAAGATGGCGGCCATCATCCCGGAAGATCAGTCCGCGAGCTATTTCGGGACCAGCGTCCTGTCTCACGCGAAGCAGAGAATTCCGTGGCTCCTCATCCTCATGCTGTCGGCCACCTTCACAGGGCTCGTGACCCAGCACTACGAAGCTTCCTTCGCAGCGCTGCCTCTCCTCGTGTCCTTCATGCCGATGCTGATGGACACGCCGGGCAACTGCGGCAACCAGGCCTGCACGCTGATGGTCCGCGGACTCGCCCTCGGAGAAGTGACCGTCCGCGACCTGGGCAGAATCGTCTGGAAGGAGCTCAGGATCTCCCTTCTCGTCGGGTCGATCCTCGGCGTCGTCAACGGGGTGAGAATCTTTCTCATGTACGACGTATTCGCGAAGAACCCCGACCCCAACGCGCTCCGCTATATGCTGGTCGTCTCCATCGCGCTCATGCTGGCGATCATTCTGGCGAAGCTCGTCGGCGCCTCCCTGCCCCTTCTGGCAAAGCTGATCGGGGCGGACCCCGCGATCATGGCCACGCCGTTCATCACGACCATCGTCGACGCTGGCTCGCTCATCATCTATTTCCACATCGCGGAGCTGATCTTCGCGGCCGAGATCGCCGGCAAAGCTGCGGCGTAGTCACCCCTTCGCCTCGTCGAGTGACAATGGGGGAAAGTGACAATGGGGACAGTCCCCAATGTCACATTATGATATATAGAAGTGACTTTGGGGACTGTCCCCGTTGTCACACCGTCACCATTGAAACCGACCTTCATCCCTTCGCCTCGTCGAGGTAGTTGTAAAGCGTATACTTGGAAATGCCGAAGGCCTCGCAGACCTTCGGGCCGGACCTCGTAATGAGGAAGGCCCCGCTGTCATTTAAGAACCGGATCGCCTTCACCTTCTCGTCCTTCGACATGAGGGAGACCGGCTTGCCCACCATATGGATGCTCTCCTGGATCAGGGTGTCGAGGAGATCGGAGATGCTGACGGGGATCGGCTCGGGCTCTCTTGCCGCCTCCTTCTGCGTGTGGAACTCATGGAGGAATTTCTCCATGGCCATCGTGAGGGAGATGTCGGTGTTGATTCCGAGAATCCCGATCACCTCGCCTTTTTCATCCCTCAGATAGATCGTACTCGATTTCAGCATCTTGCCGTCCGCCGTGCGGGTGAAATAGGAGATGCGGTCCTTCAGTTCCTTCTTCCCGGCGCCAAGAGCTTCGAGCACGATGTGGGAGGGGCCGTCCCCGACTTTCCTGCCGGTGACGTGCGAGTTCTCGAGGGCTGCGATGGAGTGCTTCGGATCCCTGGCCGTGAGGTCGTGGAGAACCACTTCCGTGGAGGAGCCGAAATGACCTGCGAGGTCCTTTACAAGACGGGTATAGAATTCCCTGTCGGAGGCTTTCATCATATTTCATCCTCATAAAAATCCGGGCTCTTGAAGAGCGCCGAAGAACCGGAACAGCGAAAAAACCTGAAAAATTGTTTTTCGTGCTTACAAAAATATATTATAGCAATTCGACCTCACATGCAAGGAGCAAGAGGCGAAAGGAGGTAAACCCTATGCTGCTCATCGGAAATGGACAAGTCATCACGCGGGACGCAAAGCGGCCTTACGTAAAGGACGGCGCGGTCGTCACGGACGGGGGAGTGATCCGGGAGATCGGGACCTTCAGGGACATGAAGAAGAAGTACCCCGATGCGGAGTACGTGGATGCGAAGGGCGGCATCATCATGCCGGGCCTCATCAACGCGCACACCCACATCTATTCGGGGCTCGCCAGGGGACTCGCCATCGAGGGCCACAATCCGACGAATTTCTTCGAGGTCCTCGACGGGATGTGGTGGAACATCGACCGCCACCTGACGATCGACGGGACGCGGGCCAGCGCCTACGCGACGATCCTCGACTGCATAAGGGACGGCGTGACGACGATCTTTGACCACCACGCCTCCTTCTGCGAGATCCGGGGATCCCTCTTCGCCATAAAGGACGTGGCGAAGGAGCTCGGCATCCGCGCCTGTCTGTGCTACGAGGTATCGGAGCGGGACGGAGAGGAGAAGTGCGACGAGGCCATCCTCGAAAATGCGGAATTTGCGAGGTGGGCCGCCAAAGAGAAGGACGACATGATCGCCGCCATGTTCGGAGGCCACGCGCTTTTCACCATTTCCGACAGGACATTTGGGAAAATGGTGGAGGCCAATGACGGCCTCACGGGCTTCCACATCCACGTGGCGGAGGGCATGAACGACGTCTACGATTCCTTAAGGAACTACGGCTGCCGCCCGGTGAACCGCCTCTTAAACAACGGCATACTCGGTGAGAAGACGCTGCTCGGGCACTGCATCCACGTAAACCCGGCCGAGATGGACATCATCCGCGAGACCGGGACCATGGTGGTCAACAACCCCGAGTCCAATATGGGAAATGCGGTCGGCTGCTCGCCGGTTCTCCAGATGATGGCGAAGGGAATCACCGTCGGCATGGGAACGGACGCCTACACCCACGACATGCTCGAATCCCTCAAGGTCTTCCTCATCATCCAGAGGCATCACGCGTGCATGCCGAACGTGGCCTTCGGAGAGGACATGACGATGCTCTTTGAGAACAACAGGAGAATCGCCGCGAAGTATTTCAGGAAGCCCCTCGGCATCCTCGCGGAGGGCGCGGCGGCGGACATCATCGTCATGGATTACAAGCCGTTTACGCCATTTTCCGAAGAAAATGTGGACGGCCACATGCTGTTCGGCATGATGGGCAAGAACTGCAGGACCACCATCATCGACGGGAAGGTCCTCTACAAAGACCGGGAGTTCGTCGGCATCGACGAGGAGAGAATCAACGCCTGGACGCTCGAAGAGAGCAAGAAGCTCTGGGGCGCGCTCAACCACAGAACATACTAAGGAGAAGATTATGAGTGATATCATGAGACCGATACCTTACGGGCAGCTGCTGAACTGGGCCCTTCAGGAGTATGAGAACGAGGGGAGCATCTTCGGCGTGTCGAAGATCGTAAGGCTTAACGGGAAGGGCGCTCTTCCCATATTTGACGGGCGCATTGAGACGCCGTTCGGACCGGCGGCCGGCCCGAACACGCAGCTCGCCCAGAACATCACCGCGGCCTATGCGGCGGGATCGAGGTTCTTCGAGCTGAAGACCGTTCAGAAGATGGACGGGAGAGAGCTGGCGGAGTGCGTGGCGAAGCCCTGCATCGCCTCGGGAGACGAGTGCTACAACTGCGAGTGGTCCACGGAGCTCGAAGTGGGGCAGGCATTTGAGGAGTACGTGAAGGCGTTCTTCCTGTGCCGGATCCTCGCGAAGGAGCTTGGTCTTGGCGACCCGGACGGATTCATATTCAACATGTCGGTCGGCTATGACCTGGAAGGCATAAAGACGGAGAAGATCGACCGCTATATCGAGGGAATGAAGGATGCCTCCGCGACGGACATCTATAAGACCTGCATTGAGGTCTCCCTTGAGGCGGCAGAAAGCGGCCTGCTGAAGGCCTGTGACGAAGCATTTATAAAGAGCTTCCCGACCCGGATCTCGAATTCCATCACGGAGTCCACCCTGCACGGATGTCCGCCGGATGAGATCGAGCGGATCGCAAGCTACCTGATGTCCGAAAAGGGACTCCACACTTATATCAAATGCAACCCCACGCTGCTCGGCTACGAGTTTGCGAGGAAGACGCTTGACGATCTGGGGTACGATTACATCGCCTTCGACGATCACCATTTCCTCGAGGACCTGCAGTGGGCGGATGCCGTCCCGATGCTGAAGAGGCTGACTGCACTGTCTACCGAGAAGGGCGTGGAGTTCGGAGTCAAGCTCTCGAACACCTTCCCCGTGGACGTGAAGGCGGGAGAGCTTCCGAGCGCGGAGATGTACATGTCCGGCAGATCGCTCTATCCCCTGACAATCGAGCTCAGCTCCCGCATAGCAAAGGAGTTTGGCGGAAAGCTCAGGATCTCCTACTCGGGCGGGGCGGATTTCTTCAACATCCGCGATATTTTCGATGCGGGGATCTGGCCCATCACGATGGCGACGACGATCCTGAAGCCGGGCGGGTACGGGAGGCTTGCCCAGCTGACCGGGTTCTTTGAGAACCTTGACGGAAAGCCGTTTGGCGGCGTCGATGTGGTTAAGACCGCGTCTCTTGCCGCGAAGGCGAGGGAGGACGCGCGGTACAAAAAGCCGGTGAAGCCGCTTCCGGACAGAAAGAACGGCAAGGCCCTCCCGCTCCTTGACTGCTTCGACGCGCCCTGCAGGACCAGCTGCCCGATCGGGCAGGACATCCCCGCGTATCTGCGCGCGATTGAAGAGGGAAGATACGAGGACGCACTTCAAATCATCCTTGAGAAAAATGCCCTCCCGCACATCACGGGAACCATCTGCCCCCACACCTGCGCGGACCGCTGCATGCGGAACCACTACGAGGAGGGGCTTCACATCCGGGAAATGAAGCTGCTCGCGGCCAAAAGAGCGTTCGGGTCCGTTCTGCCGTCCCTCGGCAAAAAGAGAGCGCACAGGATCAGCGGACGGAGAGTGGCTGTCGTCGGCGGAGGCCCGGCCGGACTTGCCGCGGCATCTTTCCTAAGCCGCGCGGGAATAGACGTCACGGTATTTGAGAAGAGAGAGAAGCTCGGCGGCGTTGTGCGGTACGCGATCCCCGAATTCCGCATCACGGAAGAAGCCATTGACCGCGACGTGGAGCTCTGCAAGGCATACGGCGCGTCGTTTGTGACCGGGCGCGAAATCACTTCCGCGGAGGAACTGAAGGCGGAGGGGTACACGGACATCATTTTCGCGGGAGGAGCCTGGGCGCCGGGAAGAGAGGCCCTTGCCTACGGGGAAGCCCTGGATGCCCTGGAATTCCTCGCTGAGCTCAAATCGTCTCCGGACGGGCCGGACCTCGGAGAGGACGTCGCCGTCATCGGAGGCGGCAACACGGCCATGGACGTGGCCCGCGCCGCGAAGAGGCTGAAGGGCGTGAAGAACGTACGCCTCATCTACCGCCGCACGAAGCGCTACATGCCGGCCGACGAGGAGGAGCTCATGCTCGCCGTGAAGGACGGCGTGATCTTCAATGAACTCCTGTCTCCAAAGGGCGTGAAGGACGGCGTCCTCACCTGCGAGGTGTGCGCCCTCGGCGAGCCGGATGCGAGCGGCAGGCGCTCCCCGGTTCCGACGGGAGAGACCGTGGATATCAAGGCCTCTGCTGTGATCACCGCCGTCGGAGAGCAGGTCGACACCTCCCTTCCGGCAGCGGCGGGCGCGGCCCTCGATGAGAGGGGAAGGCTGATTGCGAATGAAAACTGCGAGACCTCCGTCCCCGGCATCTATGTCGTGGGAGATATGCGGAGGGGACCGGCGACCGTGGTGAAGGCCATCGCGGACGCGCAGACTGCTGCCGCCGCGATCGTCGCCGCCTTTAGGGGCGGAAGCGCCGAAGAGGCGAAGGCTGCGCTCTTTGACGGCGCAGTGAAGGAAAATGCCGAGAAGGATCCTGCCTCATCACTTGGCAGGAAGGGCGTGCTGACGGACGACTTAAGCGCGGAGGTCGACAGAAGGTGCCTCGGATGCGCGACCGTCTGCGAGGTCTGCGTGGATGTCTGCCCGAACCGGGCCAACATCGCCATCGACGTCCCCGGCATGGAAAAACCGCAGATCCTCCACATCGACAGGATGTGCAACGAATGCGGCAACTGCGCGGTCTTCTGCCCCTACCAGGGAAGGCCCTACAAGGACAAGTTCACGCTCTTTGAGAACTTCGAGGACTTTGAAAACTCCGAAAACCAGGGCTTCTTAATGACTGCCGATCCAAAGGTGACGCGCATAAGGCTCTTCGGAAGCGTGAAGGACTACGACGTGACTGATCCTCGCTGCGGCCTCTACGAGCCGCTGCGGCAGCTGATCCTTGCCGCCGCAAAAAAGCCATATCTGTAAGATGAACCCTTAAATCCCGGGACACTTAGCGAAATACCATCCGGAAATTTAAGAAAAACCGGACGATTCGCGGTTCCATCTTTGCACAGTATCATGTACAATCTTTATATCGGTCTCCACGCCGGGATCTTCGGCGTGGACATTTCTTTTTATACATAAATGTACGACTGCCATCGCGCGGCTTGGAATACTGTTTTGCAGCTTGGAATACTGTTTTGCGGCTTGGAATGCTGTTTTGCAGCTTGG
>CADCPJ010000074.1 GCA_902803245.1 uncultured Lachnospiraceae bacterium
GGGAACGGGAGAGGTCACGGTCACGGCGCGGTGCTACGCGAAGTCGGTGGAGATCTACTCCTTAGACGGATATCTGCTCCTTGAGGACAACTTCTTCGACATGGAGGCGGGATCGCGCACGGTGAAGCTGCTCGAAGGCCCCTCCTCCTCCTTAAGGGCAAGGAGCGTGTACAATATCTGAACAGTTACAAAAAGGTGACAGTGGGGACAGTCCCCAATGTCACCTTTTCTGACAACATGCGAAATATTCTGTCAAATGTGACAATGGAGACCAGTTTCCGCCGCCGTCTCTTCCGGATGAAAAATGTAAGATATACTTGACATTATGGAATAAATGTCGTACACTTTGAGCTGTAGAAGAGACCATTTTTCATAAGGAGGCATGGACATGAAGAGCGATTTTTTGGGTGTATTCCTTCTTATTTTCCTTATCATTATCACATTTTCAATGATAAGGAGAAGGAGAAGTGAGAGCCGGCACTACGACGAGATGCAGCTGAAGCTTCGGGCAGCGGCCTATCAGACCGGGTTCTACGTCACGGCCCTTGGCTCCCTCCTGCTGATCTTCCTGATGGACGAGGACCTCGTCAATCTGAACAGGTTTGCCGATCCGTCATTTTCCGTCTTTGTGGTTCTTATGACGGGGATCATTACTTTCGCCGTGACCTGCATCGCAAAGGAAGCGTTCTTCCCGGTGGGAGGGGGCGGGAACACTTACCTGTTTCTCTACACGGTGATCGTTGTGCTGAACGGGATTTTGTCGATCCGAAGAATCGCCGACGGGTCGATCTTTGAAAACGGGAGGATTACCTTCCGGACGGGGAGCGGACTGGTGTGCGCCATGAGCTTCCTGGCGGTCCTCATCGCCATACTCATCAAGAAGGCGCAGGCGGAAGACGAGGTGGCGGAATGAAGAATTTGAAAATGAAGTCCGCCCGCGCCGCGAAGGATCTCTCCCAGGAGCAGCTGGCGAAGCTCTGCGACGTGTCGAGGCAGACCATCAGCGCAATTGAAAAGGGAGACTACAATCCGACCATCAACCTGTGTATCGCGATCTGCAGGGCACTGGACAAAACCCTGGACGAGCTGTTCTGGGATGCGTGATTCCGCACTCCCTTAAGGCGAGATATTTGTCCATCCGTGATTCCGTGATTCCGCCGCCGCGCGCCTTGTGAATATCCGGCAAGGCTGATATAATTAGAATATTGGTCGGGAGAAGATCGAAATGAGAGAAAAAACGAGCCGGGAGACCGCAGTTGGCAGGATATCCGAGGCCCTTCCGGTCGGGAGGGGAGTCACCGCGCTGATCGGCGGCGGCGGCAAGACCACGCTCATGCATGTGCTCGCTGAGGAGCTGAAAGAGACCGGCACCGTGATTCTTTGTACATCCACCGCGATCCTTCCGCCTGAGGAGTTCCCCGTCCTCACTGACGGAAGGATCGATTCCGTCCGGAGAGCTCTCGGGGATAAGGGCGCGGTGTGCGTCGGAAAGATGGGCGCGGACGGAAAGCTCCATGCGCCGGATCTCTCATTTTCCGAACTCGCGGGCCTGGCCGACTACGTGATCGCCGAGGCCGACGGATCGCGCGGGCTTCCGCTGAAAGCCCATGCCCCGCACGAGCCGGTGATTCCTAAGAACACTCGTCTTACCGTGCTCGTGATCGGCATCGACGGAATCGGGAGGCCCATCTATGAGGCATGCCACCGGCCGGAGCTGTATGCAGCCCTGTCAGGAAGCGGGGCGGAGGAGGCCGTGAGTTTGGAGATGGCGGCGCGCGCAGCTGCGGCGGAGGGCCTCGGAGACATTGCGTTCATCAATAAGGCCGAGGGGGAGGAGCGGATCGCAGCGGCAAGGGAGCTGGCGGTGATGCTGCCGTATCCGGCTGTTATCGGCAGTCTTTTCAGGAGGGAATACCTATGCTTGTCCTCATCCGGGGCGCGGGAGACCTTGCGTCCGGCATCGCGCTCCGCCTTATAAGGAGCGGCTTTTATGTCATCATGACGGACATCGCCATGCCCACTTCGATCAGGAGGACGGTGGCCTTCTCGGAGGCGATCCGCCTCAGGCACTGCCTCGTGGAGGGCGTGGAGGCCCGCCTTGCGCCTAGCCCGGAGGAAGCCCTCTCCCTCATTAAGGAAGATGTCATTCCCGTGCTGGTCGATCCTGACTGCGCCTGCCTCCCGGCCCTTGGTCCCGATGTGCTCGTGGACGCAATCCTTGCGAAGAAGAATCTCGGGACGCGCATCACGGATGCGCCGGTCGTCATCGGCGTCGGGCCCGGCTTTACTGCGGGAGAGAACTGCAATGCCGTGGTGGAGACGATGCGGGGACACACCCTGGGGCGCGCCATTTACAGCGGAAGCGCTCTTCCGAATACGAATATTCCCGGACTCATCGGCGGCTTTGCGGGCGAGCGCGTGCTTCGCGCCCCGGCAGACGGCACCTTCACTGCCGCAAGGGAAATCGGCGACATGGTGAGCGCGGGCGACACGGTGGGATACGTGGCGGGAGAGCCCATGAGGAGCACCATCGGCGGCGTGCTGAGGGGCCTTCTTGCCGACGGCACGGAGACGAAGAGAGGCATGAAATCCGGGGATGTGGATCCCCGGGGGGACATCACCTGCTGTTACACAAGCTCCGACAAGGCGCTGGCCGTGGGAGGCGGCGTCCTCGAGGCGATCTTACATCTTACGGGGGTGGTTGAGAGCTATGGAAAATGAAGTGAAGCTCACGAAGCTGGCAAAATGCGCGGGCTGCGGAGCGAAGGTGGGAGCCGGCGTCCTCGCGGAGCTTCTGGGCGATATCCGGGTGCTGCACGACCCGAACCTCATCGTCGGCTTCGACAAGAGCGACGACGCGAGCGTCTACCGGATCTCGGCCGAGCTGGCGCTCGTCCAGACGGTGGATTTCTTCCCGCCCATCGCCGATGACCCGTATCTCTTCGGACAGATCGCCGCGACGAACGCCCTCTCGGACGTGTACGCCATGGGAGGAGAGCCGAAGCTGGCCCTCAACATCATGGCCGTGCCGGAGAGCCTTCCGCCTGACGCGGTTCATGAGATCCTGCGGGGCGGGTACGAGAAGGCTTACGAGGCCGGGGCGATCATTACCGGCGGACACAGCATCTTCGACCCCGAGCCGAAATACGGCCTCGCCGTGACGGGGTTCGTGCATCCGGACCGCGTGCTCACAAACAGCGGGGCAAAGAGCGGGGACGTGCTGTTCCTCACAAAGCCGCTCGGCATCGGCATCCTGACGACGGCGGCAAAGGCGTCTCTCGCCTCGAGGGAGGGGATCGATCTGTCGATCCATCTGATGACGACGCTGAACCGCGCGGCGAGGGATGTGATGGTCCGATACCGCGTCCACGCCTGCACGGATGTGACGGGCTTCGGGCTCCTCGGCCACCTGACCGAGATGGCGCAGGGAAGCGGGGTGGAGGTGCACATCGATACCGGGGCGATCGACCTGATACCGGAGGCCCTCGAGCTCGCCCGGATGGGAATCCTGCCGGAAGGGATGTACAGGAACCGCAGCTTTGCCGGTTCTTACGTCGATCCCGGCTCTGCAGAGCTGGCGCTACAGGACATGCTTTACGATCCGCAGACCTCCGGCGGGCTTCTCATCGCGGTTGATCGAAGGGACGCGGATGCGCTCGGTGAATCTCTTATGTCCGCCGTCCCTTCCGCACAGCGGATCGGAGAAGTGGAGGAGTACCGCGGGGGCGCCCGCATTTTCTTACGCAGCTGACAGATTTATGCATGCCGGGACGAAAAAAGAACAAATGCGAACCCGGATGAAAAGTGTCAAAGCAGGCCGGGATGAAAAAGTGTCAAAACAGGCCGGGATGAAAATGTGTCAAATCCCGATCAGGACGAAAAAGTATCAAAGCAGTTAGGGACGAAAGAATGCTGTTTGTGGTACGATGTAGACGAGATGAAAGCTGGCACAAAGAGGTGCATTATGGCGGTATTTAAGGTAAATGGGGCGACCGTTTCCCCCGGAAAAAATCAAAAGCTGCTCCGCTTTTTGAGGGACGAGCTGCATCTGACGAGCGTGAAGGACGGCTGCAGCGAGGGCGCCTGCGGCACCTGCACCGTCCTCATCGACGGCAAGCCGACCAAGGCGTGTGTTCCCATGACGGACAAGCTGGACGGAAAGACGGTCCTTACGGTCGAGGGCCTCACCGACTTTGAGAAGCAGGTCTTCACCTACGCCTTCGGAGAGGCGGGGTCGGTGCAGTGCGGCTTCTGCATTCCCGGCATGGTGCTCGCCGCGAAGGCGCTGCTCGATGTGAATTTGAATCCCACCCGCGAGGAGGCGGCCTATGCCATACGCAACAACATCTGCCGCTGCACGGGGTACGTGAAGATCATCGACGGCATTCTGCTCGCCGCGAAGCTGCTTCGGGAGGGCAGGATTCCCTCTCCCGGGGCGGAGGACTTCCTGGTCGGATCCCGCGTGCAGCGGATCGATGCGGCGGAGAAGGTGCAGGGAACCGGGAAATATCCCGACGACGTCTATGTGGACGGGATGTGCTATGGGAGCGCTGTCCGGTCGGCCTATCCGAGGGCGAGGGTGCTCTCGATCGATACATTGGAGGCGCGCAGCCTTCCGGGCGTCGTATGCGTTCTGACGGCATCGGACATCCCGGGCCAGCTCTTCGTCGGCCACATCAAGAAGGACCAGCCGACGCTCATTCCCGTAGGTGAGATCACCCATTATCTCGGCGACTCGGTCGCCCTTGTGTGTGCCAGGGACAGGGAGACCCTCGAGAAGGCGAAGGCGCTCGTGAAGGTCGAATACGAAGTCCTTCCGGCCGTCCATAATCCGGACGAAGCCGCGGCGGACGGCGCTCCGCTCGTCTTTGAGACGGATAAGGACAATGTTCAGGCTTATAAGCACGTCTCCAGGGGGGACGCAAAGGCCGCGATCAAAAACAGCAGGTACGTCCTCACGAAGCACTTCGAGACGCCCTGGACGGAGCACGCCTTCCTTGAGCCGGAGTGCTGCGTGGCCATTCCCCTTGACAACGGCGGCGTAAAGCTGCTGACCACCGACCAGAGCGCGCACACCACGCAGCATGAATGCGCGGCGATGCTCGGGGTGGATTTTGAGCACTGCCTCGTGGAAAACCAGCTGGTCGGCGGCGGGTTTGGCGGAAAGGAGGACATGTCCGTACAGCACCACGCGGCACTCATCGCTTATGTCGCGAGGGTTCCGGTCAAGGTAAAGCTGACGCGGGCCGAGTCGATCCTCATCCACCCGAAGCGCCACCCCTTCCGGATGGACTTCACCATGGGCTGCGACGAGAACGGGATCATTCAGGGCGTTTTTGCCAGCGTCGTGTCCGATACGGGCGCTTTTGCCTCCCTCGGCGGCCCGGTCCTCGAGCGCGCCTGCACCCATGCGGCGGGGCCCTACGCCTATCAGAATTTTGAGATCGAGGGCCGCGCATATTATACGAACAATCCTCCCGCCGGGGCTTTCCGGGGGTTTGGCGTGACCCAGACCTGCTTTGCCACCGAGACGCTTCTCAATATGATGGCGGATCTCGTCGGCATCTCTCCGTGGGAGATACGCATGAGAAATGCGATCCGGCCCGGAGGCGTCCTTCCAAACGGACAGATCGTCGGCCCGGAGACAGGCCTTGTGGAGACACTTGAAGCCGTGAAGCCCTATTACGACGAGGCGGTCGCTTCCGGCGATCCCGTCGGCCTTGCCTGTGCCATGAAAAATGCGGGCGTGGGCGTCGGCCTCCCGGACTGGGGCAGGGCAAAGCTCATCGTGGAGGACGACGCGAAGGTCCACATCTATTCCGGGGCCTCCTGCATCGGCCAGGGTCTCGGCACGGTGCTCGTGCAGATGGTCGTGACCAATGCCGGCATCGCTCCC
>CADCPJ010000075.1 GCA_902803245.1 uncultured Lachnospiraceae bacterium
AGCCAGAAAGGTGACAATGGGGACTGTCCCCATTGTCACGTTTTGCAGGAGGTAAAGTGTATGAAAGTCTTTGTTACGGGGGTCGGCGGGCAGCTCGGCCACGACGTCATGAATGAGCTTCATAAGCGCGGGATCGAAGGCGTCGGCAGCGACATAAAGGAGACATACAGCGGCATAGCGGACGGGACGGCTGTGACGGAGATGCCTTATGTGGGCATGGATATCACGGATGAGGCCTCGGTGAGGAAGATCCTCTTTGAGATCCGGCCGGACGTCATGGTGCACTGCGCCGCATGGACCGCCGTGGACAAGGCGGAGGAGTGCCCGGACATCTGCAGGAAAGTCAACGCGGGCGGAACGGAGAACATCGCCAGGGTCTGCGAGGAGCTGGACATCCCGATGATGTACTTCTCCACGGACTACGTCTTCGACGGAAATGGGACCCGCCCCTGGCAGGTGGACGACGAGAGGCACCCCTTAGGCGTTTACGGCGAGACCAAGGCGGAGGGCGAGCTCGCGGTCATCGGCCATTTGAGCCGGTACTACATACTCCGCATCGCCTGGGTCTTCGGGATCAACGGAAACAATTTCATCAAGACGATGCTGAAGCTGTCGAAGACGCACGATCACTTAAGGGTCGTGTGCGACCAGGTGGGAAATCCGACCTATACGCTGGACCTGTCGAGACTCATCGTGGACATGATCCAAACGGACAAGTACGGGATCTACCACGTGACCAACGAAGGGGACTACATCTCCTGGTTCGACTTCGCAAATGCCATCTTCGAGGAGGCGGGAGTGACCGGCATCACGGTCGCGCCGGTCACATCTAAGGAGTACGGGGCGGCAGCGAAGCGCCCGTACAACAGCAGGATGGACAGGAGCCGCATCAGGGAAATGGGCTTTGAGCCGCTCCCGCACTGGAGAGATGCTCTGAAGAGATATCTTGAGGCGCTGAAAGCAAGCGGCCAGCTGACGTGATGACATCCCGCATGTTACCGAGTTCCCCGGGAGTGTGGCGAAGATACAGCCGCTTTTTGATCGGAGCGGCTGTCTTTTTGCTGTGCGCGTGCGCCTTTTTTGCCGCAAAGAGCTCGCACGAGGCCAGATATCCGGAGCGGCAGATCACCCGGTTCCGAAAGTACGAGCACACTGGGCTGAAGCGCCGGTACAACAAGAAAAAAGGCCACACGGTCTTCCGGAGCGTGGAATATGATCCGCACCTTATCATAACGAGCGAGGATTCCATATCGTCCATCGGTTTTTTGGTGGACGGCCTGAAGAAGAACAAGCGCTATCCGGAGAAGATCATGGAGGTCTTCTATGACACCGGCAATGACTTCAACGAAGAGGAGTGCATCCGTATCCGCCTGAGGAAGGGAGCGCTCCGCGTGGACTTTGACACCTTGAAGGACGTCCACAGGGTCCGCATCGACTTCTTCAACAACACGGGCGGCAAGCTTCGATTAAGATCCATGACTCTGAATCCGAAGCTTGGCGGCAATCTGTGGATCTTTGCTGCGGTCTGCGCCATTTCCATGATCTTCATACTGGTGCTGACCAGAAAGGCTCCGCGTCTTATATACATCCTGGGACTCTTTTTCTGGGGAGCGGTCAACCTGACCGCCGGGATCCCGTTCCTGAGGGACCCGAACGGGGAGGTGCTTGTCCCGTACCTCGTATTTGCGGGCCTTTTCCTCTTCGTCTTCGGAGCAATGCTTCTCCCCGAGGGCAGGAGAAAGGAGATCCTCTTTACTGCCGGCCTCATGGCGGCGGCATTTGCCGTTTACTTTTTCTGGGCGTCCATCACCCCCTATGCGGAGGGACCGGATGAGGCTATGCGCCACGATGTGGTGTATTACATATGCGAACATGGAACGCTGCCGACCGGGTATGCCCCGGAGGTTCGCAACCAGATCTGGGGATTCTCATACGCATACTATCCGATCTTACCATACATAATCGGAGGTTATCTGGAATACATACTGTATCACACCGGAGATCCCTCCTGGATGGAGCTCGTGATGCTCTCCCGCATGGTGTCCATCGTGTCGGGAGTCCTGACGGTCTTCTTCGCCTCAAGGCTCTCCGCGACCCTCTTTAAGGGGCGGCCGGTCCGGTATCTTCTCCCGGTGTTCATCGCCTTTTTCCCTGAGCTCGCGTTTATCAACACTTATGTAAACAATGATTCCATGGCGATCATGACGACGGCCATGATCCTCTTCTTCTGGGCCAGGGGCTGCGAGTATGACTGGAGGTGGAGGGATGCGGTGGGGCTCTCCATCGCGATGGGCCTTTGCGCCCTGACCTACTACAACTGTTACGGCTATATCCTGATGAGCATCCCGCTCTTCTTCCTGACGGTCTTTTTGGGCAATAAGAGCAGGAAGGAGATCTGGAAAATGACGGCCTGCATCGTGCTCCTTACATTTGCCGTGTGCGGGTGGTTCTTCATCCGGAACGCCATCCTCTACGACGGGGACCTCCTCGGGAGAAAGACTCTCAACTACTACGCGGAGATTTACGCCAGGGACGGCTACAAACCCTCCCAGCTCGACAACCCGAAGAAGAACGGCGAGACCCTCCGTGACATGTTCTTCGCCAGGGAGTGGCTGGTCAAGACGCTGCGGAGCTTTGTCGCGATGTTCTCCACCTATTCCTTAAGGGCCAGGCATTACGTGTACGTGATTTACAAATGGTTCTTCGGCATAAGCTTTTTAGGGGCGGCTGTCTGGGCAGTCCGGTCTCTTCTTATGAATTGGAGTGCTCGCCGCAGGCAGGGAAATGATCTAAAAGGACAAGGAAACGCGTCCCAAGGACAAGGGAATGCGCTCCGAGGACAAGGAAATGCGACCGGAGGACAGGGAGATGCCTTGCGGGATGCCGGCGCGGGCAATGAGACTGCAGGAAAGGGAAGGGTGTGGGCCGTATTCTGGGTATCGGCCGCCCTGGCACTCCTCATCGTGCTCCTGCTGGCTGTGTATTACTCCTATGCGGTTGACTTTCAGCCTCAGGGAAGGTATATTTTGCCATGTGTCCTGCCTCTCGCCTGCTTTGTCACTTGCGGCTGCCGCGAGATCGCAGGCCTCATCGCCGCACTTGCGGAAAAGGTGCGGAGCGGGAGAGCATCGGGAGAGAATAGAAAAGCCGCACAAAAAGATCCGGGCGGCAGCGCGGCGGCGGATGTGCGCGGCGGAGGAACGGTTCTTATGGCTGAGACGGTGATCACCGGCTTTTTAAGCGTCCTGCTCGCATGCGTGATGCTGCTCATCCTCCTCGACACAGTCTTCAAGTTTTATGTCTAGCCTTTAAAAACAATTGCTGATACGTTTATGAGGTGACTCATGCAGCTTCCGATTACTCCATACAAAGTGAAGAAGGCCTTTCTGTACTGGAGGCATTTTGGAACCAGGGAGTTCTTTAACCACCTGATGGACCGCATGGAGCCGGAGGACGTACCTTACGGCGCCTGGTTCGTGCAGCACAGGGCCTCCGAGGAGACCCTGAAGAAGCAGAGGAACCATCCGATCCGGGACGCCGTGAAGATCTCGGTCCTCGTTCCCGCCTACCGCACGCCGGAGAAGTTTCTCACCCAGATGATCGACTCCGTGAGGGAGCAGACTTATGTCAACTGGGAGCTGGTCATCGCGGATGCCGGGGCATCGGAGCAGACGGAAGAACAGGGAAGGCGCACAAGAACCGTGGCCGCGGTTGCGGAAGAGTACGCATCAAGGGATCCGAGAATCCGCTATGTGCCCCTTGAGCGGAACTTCGGAATCGCCGAGAACACCAACAGGGCGCTCGCCGAGGCGAAGGGGGAGTACGTGGCATTTCTCGACCACGACGACCTGCTTGAGAAAAATGCCCTCTACGAGATCGCGCTCATGATCGCCGAGGGGGCGGACTTCATCTACACCGACGAGGACAAGGTGACGGCGGACGGGCAGAAGTTCTACCAGCCTCATTTCAAGCCGGAATTCAACCTGGACCTCTTGCGGTCCAACAACTACATCACGCATTTTCTTGTCGTTAAAAAGACCCTCGCCGACAGGGCAGGAGGCTTTGACGAGGGGATGAGCGGCGCACAGGACTACGACTTTATCTTCCGGTGCGCGGAGAGGGCGGACAGGATCGCCCGGGTTCCCCAGATCCTGTACCACTGGAGGACGCACGAGTCCTCGACCTCGGACAACCCCATGAGCAAGAAGTACGCCTATGAGGCCGGAAAGCGGGCGATCGAGGGGAATTTAAGGCGCACTGGCCAGGTGGGACAGGTGGAAATGCTGTCCGACTTCGGCTTCTACCGCGTGCGCTATCCGGTGCAGGGACAGCCGAAAGTATCTGTGATCATACCGAACAGGGACCAGGCGGACGCGCTCATGAGCTGCGTGGACTCCGTCCTCGACACGAGGTACCCGAATCTCGAGATCATCATCGTGGAAAATGGCAGCACCGAGAAGGCGACGTTCGAGTACTACAAGAAGATGTCCTCCAACGAGTGCATGCGCTTCGTCCGGTGGAAGAAGGCGTTTAACTACTCCGCGATCAACAACTACGGGGTCGGCTTCGCCAAAGGGGAGTATCTGCTCTTCCTGAACAACGACGTGCGGGGATCCATTTCCACCGACTGGCTGACCGAGATGCTGGGCGTGTGCCAGCGGTACGACGTGGGCGCGGTGGGGGCGAGGCTCTATTACCCGGACAACCGCATCCAGAGCGCAGGAATTGTCATAGGCATGGGGGGAAGTGCGGGGTCGATGTTCGTCGACCTCCCGAGGGGGAGATCGGGCTATCTGCACAAGTCGGCGATCATGCAGGACCTCTCCGCAGTGACAGCGGCCTGCATGATGGTGAAGCGCGAGGCCTTCGAGAAAGCGGGCGGGTTCACCGAAGAGCTGACCGTGGCATTTAACGATGTGGACCTGTGCCTGAAGATCGGGGAGTGCGGGTACCGGATCGTCTATGACCCGTTTGCCGAGCTCTACCACGATGAGTCGAGGACGAGAGGGCCCGAGGACACGCCGGAGAAGGTGAGAAGGTTCCAGAACGAGATAGAATATTTCAGAACGCATCATTTGGATCTCCTCAAAGAGGGCGATCCGTGCTATAATCCAAACCTGTCGCTCAAAAAATGGAATTATTCTCTCAGATTGTGATTTCTTATGGCTGCTAGGACCTCGGTGGTGATACCGAATTACAACGGAATAGAATATCTGACGGACTGTCTCATGGCCATGAGGGAGCAGACAAGGAAGCCGGACCGGATCATCGTCATCGACAACGGCTCTGCGGACGGAAGCCCGGACTTCGTGCGGGACCATTTTCCCGAAGCTGAGCTCATATGCCTTGACACGAACACCGGATTCTGCGGGGCCGTGAACAGGGGAATCCGCGCCTCGAAAGGGATGGATTACTGCATCCTGTTAAATAATGACACGAGGGCGGACAGAAGATTTGTCGAGTGCCTCGTCCGGGCGATGGAGAAGTACCCGAAGGTCTTCTCCGCCCAGGCAAAGATGCTTAGCATGCGCGACCCGGGCGTCATGGACGACGCGGGAGATCTCTACTGCTCGCTCGGCTGGGCATTTGCGAGAGGGAAGGGGAAGCCGGAGCGGCACTTCCGGAAGACGGAAGAGATCTTCTCGGCCTGCGCGGGCGCCGCAATCTACCGCATGAGCATGATCGGCGAGGTGGGACTCTTCGACGAGAACCATTTTGCTTATCTCGAGGACTGCGACATCGGATGGCGCGCGAGAATAAAGGGGTACCACAACATCTTCGTGCCCTCTGCGAAGGTCCTCCACGTGGGAAGCGCTTCGAGCGGGTCGGTCTACAACCTCTTCAAGGTGAAGAACACGTCGAGGAACAGCATCTATCTGATCGCAAAGAACATGCCGCCCCTCATGATCCTCATAAACCTTCCCCTGCTTGTTCCGGGGTTCCTCGTGAAGGCGGCTTTCTTTGCCGCGAAGGGCTACGGAAAGGAGTACGTCTTCGGGATCGGACAGGGCTTTCGGCTCAGCCGCACCGGCGCGAAGGAAGGGCGGACCGTCCGCTATGACAGAAAGAACCTTCCGAACTATCTGCGCATCCAGCTCGAGCTCTTCGCCAATGTGGTGCGGAGATTCCTGTGATTCGCAGCTGCCTGGCTCCCTGAAATCAGAGGGAAAATCAGGCGGCGAACCTGTTCTTTGAATGACTGCTGCCAGGAAATGAGCGCTCTTGAAATGCCCGCCGGGCCTATATGAGCGTCTCCTTAACGCGCACAAGGCTTGCCAAAAGAACCGCGATATAGTATATTTAAATTTTGTAAGCGGAGAAGAAATCGTGGTTATACCTGTTGTACCGGTGAGCCCTGGCAATTGCCGGAGATAATTTCCCGGGTTCACTGTATAGAGGGGGAACGGAATGTTCTGCACGGCAGGCAATTCCGTTAGCAACTATAAGCTCAGCAGTTGACGGGGGCGTCCGGCCTGCAGCTTGATCTTGAGGGTGCAGAATTGGTAGAAGAAAATCAAAAGTATTTTAACCGCCTTCTCGCTCTCATAGATGCAGGAATCACTGCTTTGTCCTACTGGCTGGCCTGGTACCTGAAATTCCGCAGCGGCTTTTTGTCAGGCGATTCCGTTGAGAGCGTCAGCTACGGAACCTATATGCTGGCTCTCATCGTGGCGGTTCCGACTATGGTCGTGCTCTATCTTGCGTGCGGGCAGTATCACACGAACAGGATGAAGGGACGCAGGTCCGAGATCAGCAACATCATCACCGCGAATGTGATCGGCTACCTGATCTTCAATCTCGTGCTCTTCATGGCGCGGCAGATTGACTGGTCCCGGTCCATGATCGCCTATTTCTTCATAATCAATGCGGTCACGGATGTGATTGTGAGGCTCTCCATCGGAGAGATCCTGAAGCAGATGCGGAAGAATGGGCGGTACATAAGGAGCATCCTCCTTGTGGGCTACAGCCGCGCGGCGGAGGAGTACATAGACAGAGTCCTCATGAACCCGGAGTGGGGATACAAGATCCGGGGAATCCTGGACGACCGCATCGAGGCGGGAACGGAGTACAAGGGAATCAAGGTACTCGGGCGCATCGACAACCTGATGATCATACTGCCCGAAAACCATCTGGATGAGATCGCGATCACGCTCGGTCTGTCCCAGTATTCAAGGCTTGAAGAGATCGTAGCGCTGTGCGAGAAGTCCGGGGTACACACGAAGTTCATCCCGGACTACAACAACATCATACCTACGAAGCCCTATACGGAGGATATTCAGGGTCTCCCTGTCATCAATATCCGCTACGTTCCCCTGTCGAATTCATTTCCCGCGTCCATCAAGAGGCTTGGCGATATCGTGGGAAGCATCCTGTGCATCGCCATTTTTTCACCGGTCATGCTGATCTTTGCGATCCTCATCAAGGCGACTTCGCCCGGACCGCTGATCTTCACACAGGAGAGAGTGGGGCGCAGGAACAAGCCGTTCATGATGTACAAGTTCCGCTCCATGGTCGTGCAGGACATCTCTTCCGAGAAGAGCAAGTGGACGAGGCGGGACGACCCGCGCGTGACGAAGGTCGGGAGGATCATGCGGAAGACCAGCATCGACGAGCTTCCCCAGCTCTTCAATGTGCTGAAAGGGGACATGTCGCTGGTCGGACCGAGGCCGGAGCGGCCGTTTTTCGTCGAGAAGTTCCAGGAGGAGATACCCCGGTATATGATCAAGCACCAGGTCCGCCCGGGAATGACGGGATGGGCCCAGATCCACGGGTTAAGGGGAAACACTTCCATCAGAAAGAGGATCGACTACGATCTCTATTATATTGAGAACTGGACGCTGGGCCTTGATATCAAGATCCTCGTCCTCACCGTGTTCCGCGGGTTCGTCAATAAGAACGCCTATTGACGGGACGATAATACAAGGAGTAATGCGATGTCTGACCAGAAAAAGAAAAAACCGAAGAGGAAAGCCAGTCTGATTCTCTTCTTCATAGAACTGGCCGTGCTGATTCTGCTTGTCGGCGGAATCTTTATCTACGCCAGAATCAATGAAGGACTCGGGAGGATCGGCTCCGCCTCAGGCACCGGCGCCGCGAATGTCACCGCGACGGCGGGGACGGCACAAGTGGCCGCGGCCGGAGAGGGAAATGTCTCCGGAGGAACTGTGACGGGAGTTGCTTCCGGCAGTGTCCAGGGCGGAGATGCTGCCCAGAACGCTTCCGGCAGTGTCCAGAGCGGAGATGCTGCGCAGAACGCGGCCGGCAGTGCCCAGGGCGGAGATGCTGCGCAGAACGCGGCCGGCAGTGCCCATAGCGGAAATGCTGCTCAGGCTGCTCCTGCGAGTGCCCAGGGCGGAACTGTGACGGGAGCTGCTCCTGGCGCTTCCCATACAGGAACTGCGGTTCAGGCAGAGACAGGCAGCGTCTCAGGAGGAACTGTGCTCCAGGCAGGGACCGGCGACGTCCTTGGCGGGACGGTAGTCCAGGCAGGAAACGGCGGCGCCGCGCAGGCGGCTGCGGCTCAGCCTGACGGGACCGTTGTGCAGGCCGACGGAACGGTAGTGCATGCAAACGGGACGGTGATCCAGGCCGACGGGACAATCATCCAGCCGGACGGGACGGTGATCCGCACCGACGGCACGGTGATCCGCACTGACGGAACTATGGTGAAAGCCGACGGGACAGTCGTCCAGCCGGCGGGAGGAAACGGCGCAGCCGCGCAGCCGACGGAGAATACTCAGGCCGCGCAG
>CADCPJ010000076.1 GCA_902803245.1 uncultured Lachnospiraceae bacterium
GAGAAGGAAGGCATCGAGATGCTTCACGTGGATATTCTGGACGGACATTTCAGCCCGAGCATGCCGCTCGGACTTGACACCGTCCGCCAGCTCCGCGATAAGACCGACCTCGCCTTTGACTGCCACGTGATGGTCACCGAGCAGGACTATTTCGTGAACGAGCTTCTCGACATCGGAGTGCAGCAGATCGTCTTCCACGCCGAGACACAGCCTCATATTGACGGCATGCTGAACCGCATTCACGAAAAAGGCGTGAGGGCCGGTGTGGCGCTGAAGCCCGCCACTCCGCTTTGCGTGCTGGAATATGTTCTTGAAAAATGCGACACGGTTCTCCTTATGCTGATCAATCCCGGGTATGCATTTGTCAAGGGGGAGCAGCCCGTTCCCTATGGCGGCCGGAAGATCCGCGAGCTGAAGAAGATGATCGGGGAGAGAGGCCTTGACACCAAGATCTCCCTGGACGGGAGGATCTCCCCCGAGGTGGTCCGCACATACGGGAAAGATCTGGCGGACCAGTTCGTCATAGGGAGCACGTGCCTTAAGAAGGGCGATCAGATGGTTCCAAGCATAAGGGATATGATGGAGCTGAGGAAGAGCCTCATCGGGGAAGCATAAGAACCATAAGAAGCTTAAAACGTATAAGAAGTATAAGAAGTATAAGAAGTATAAGAACCGAAGCGGCGGAGGAATTTTAAGATCATGAGCGAGACATTTGCAAAGCAGTATTCCACGTGCTGCACGGAGGTTCTTGACGAACTTGCGCGCACGCTCAGCAGCATCGATACGGAGAGCCTGGAGAGGCTCTCAAGGGAAATTCTTGAGGCGGACCAGGTGTTCTTCATAGGAGTCGGGCGCGTTCTCTTATCACTGCAGGCCGTGTGCAAGAGATTCGCCCATCTGGGCATCAGGACGCATTACGTGGGCGAGATCACGGAGCCGCATTTCAACGACGGCGATCTCCTGATCGTCGGCTCCGGGTCGGGAGGATCCATATTCCCCTTGAATATTGCGAAAAAGGCCAGGCAGACCGTCCCCGGATGCACCATCGTCCATGTGGGCTCCAACCCGAACAGCGAGATGAAGGACATCGCGGATTTCATGGTCCGCATCCCGGTGAGAACGAAGTTCTACCTGGACGACGAGATTGACTCCGTCCAGCCGATGACCACTTTATTTGAGCAGTCCGTCCTTCTCGTCGGCGATATTCTCGCCAAGATGCTGATCGACAATGAGCATCTCGACATGAAGGGGCTGTGGCAGTACCACGCCAATCTGGAGTGAGACAGGGGGAGAGGCGGGAGACGCTATGGATAAGAAGGAACTCTTAAAGAAGGCCGGAAGCATGCAGCAGATGGCTTATATCCGCCCGATTGTGTTCGACGAGGGCCGGAGCAGGGGCATGAAGGGGTTTGATGTCAGGAACGGGGCCATGAGCTTTTGTGTGCTTGCGGACAAGTGCATGGATATCGGCTCATTTTCCTATAGAGGCATCAATATGAATTTCCTCTCCAAGCCGGGTCTTCAGGGAAGGAATCACTACGACACAAACGGGCAGGAAGCCCTGCGAAGCATCATGGGAGGATTTTTCTTCACGGCAGGGCTCGAGAACATCTGTGCCCCGTATACTTCAAACGGGAAGGATTATCCGATGCACGGGAGGATCCGGACCACGCCTGCGGAATGTGTTCATTATGACTGCCGCTTCGAGGGAGACGACTATGTATTGTCCCTTGGCGGGCAGATGAGGGAGGCGGAGCTCTTCGGAGAGAACCTCGTGCTCCGCAGGGAATACCGGACGGTGTACGGCTCAAAGACCCTGACGATGACGGACGAGATTGAGAATCAGTCCTTCCGGAGCGAGCCGCTCATGATCCTCTACCACATCAATATGGGATATCCGTTCCTCGACGAGGGGACAAGGCTCTGCATTCCGACGAGGAGCGTCAAGGCGCGGGATAAGGCTTCGGAGGGGCATGAGGACCTCTACGATGTCATGGAGGCGCCGAAGGACAACGAGCCGGAGTACGTGTTCATCCACGATGTCGTCCGCACCCCGGAGGGGACCGTCCCCGTTCTTATTGCGAACGAAGACCTCGGCCTCGGTCTCATGATTGAGTACTCCGCACAGAACCTCCCGTATTTTATGGAGTGGAAATCCATCGCCTCGGGCGATTACGTGATCGGGCTTGAGCCCGCCAATTCCTCCGTATACGGCAGGGCTTACCATGAAAAAGAGAACTCTCTCCATAGCCTTAAGCCTTTCGGGAAGGAGCGCAATACGCTGACATTTACGCTCCTCGACGGCAGGGAGGAGATCGCGGGAGCGGTCAGGAGGATTGAGGCGCTTAAGTAACGAAACGAAATGCCATGCAAGAGATAAGCGGGTTTCGTTCACGTCTATAGAAAAGGAGAAATAAGCCATGAAACGTTCACAGATCAACCAGGTGATTAAGGAATTCGAAGCGATGCTGAAAGAGTACCGCTTTGCGCTTCCGCCTTTCTTAAGCTCCACTCCCGAAGAGTGGAAGGAGAAGGGACACGAGTACGACGAGATCCGCGACAACGCCCTCGGATGGGACATCACGGACTACGGCGAGGGGGACTTTTTCGGCGGAAACGGGCTCGCGCTCATTACGCTCAGAAACGGAAATGTGCATGATCCCAAATACACGAAGACTTATGCGGAAAAGATCATGATGCTCTATCCGGGCCAGACTTCTCCGAACCATTTTCACTGGAACAAGATGGAGGATATCATCAACCGCGGCGGCGGGAACCTGATCTTCCACCTGTGGAACGCGAACCGCGAGAACGAGGGAGAGCTTCTCGACACGGACGTGCTGATCTCTCAGGACGGCAGGAACTACTACGTGAAGCCGGGCTCCGATATTGTTCTCCATCCGGGCGAGAGCCTCACGCTCTATCCCTACTACTACCATGAATTCATTATCCCGAAGGACGGCTCCAAAGTGCTCATCGGGGAAGTCTCCATGTGCAACGACGACAACACGGACAACCGCTTCTACGTGCAGAACTCCCGCTTCCCGACCATCGAGGAAGACGAGCCGCCCTATCGCCTGCTGTGCAATGAGTATCCTCCCGCAAAGGACTGATCCCTTAAAGGAGATCTGACTTTCAAATTAGACGAGATTGTGAAAGGAGTAGTGCGATGAGCGAATATGCTGTTTCTATGGAACACATCACGAAGACCTTTCCCGGTGTAAAGGCTCTTGATGATGTGCATCTCCATTTGAAATCAGGTGAAGTAATGGCTCTCCTCGGAGAAAACGGCGCAGGGAAATC
>CADCPJ010000077.1 GCA_902803245.1 uncultured Lachnospiraceae bacterium
ATTGTGCCGTCCTTTCCGACAATTACTTTTTCGATGTTTTCTTTGATTCGATTCAGCATACAGATTTCTCCGGGATATGTATCTGTTAACGATGGCACCGGCATCCCCTGGACACCGGTGCCATCTGCTGTTGCTGCAAAAATGATTTTTCTGTTCAGATCCCCATTTACCCGAGCACGCCCTTGTTCGAGTTGTGCAGGGTGGGAATCTCCGTCGTATCCTTGTCGTTGATGTGGCTCCCGGCGTACTTCTTCGTCTCCGCCGCGATCACACCGCTTAAGAGGAGGACGGCCAGGATATTCGGTATCGCCATGAGCCCATTAAGCAAGTCGGCCAGATCCCAGATCAGGTTCAGCTCCACCAAAGAGCCGATGAAAACGCCGGCGACCCAGAGAATCTTGTAGATGAGGATCACTTTCTCGCCGAAGAGATAGACCGCGCATCTCTCGCCGTAGTAATACCACCCGAGAATCGTGGAGAAGGCGAAGGTGATGAGGCCGATGAGAAGGATCGTCACGCCGATTTTATGCGGGATCACGGAGAAGGCCATGCTGGTCAGCTGTCCGCCGTTTCCGGAGAGGCCGTCGATGTTGTCGTACTTGATGATGGAGGAGACGAGGACGAGGCCGGTCATCAGGCAGATGACGACGGTGTCCCAGAAGGTCCCTGTCATGGAGACAAGCGCCTGTCTCTTCGGGTTCCTGGTCTGCGCCGCAGAAGCTACGAGCGGGGCGGAACCCATGCCGGACTCATTTGAGAAGAGTCCGCGCGCAAAGCCGTAGCGGCATGCCATCGTGATGGTGGAGCCGACGAAACCGCCGCCGACCGCTCTCGCCGTGAAGGCGGACTTGCAGATGACAACGATTGCCTCTCCGAGAACATTTGCATTCATGACCAGAATGATGATGCAGCCGATCACATAGAAAGCCGCCATGAATGGAACGAGGAGCTCGGTAACCCTGGTGATGGACTTGATGCCGCCGAGGATGACGAGCGCGACCACGATAGCGAGCCCGATCGCGACGGCGATCTTCGGAGTGCCGAAGTTCGTGGCGAAGTTCGATGCAACCGCATTGGCCTGCACGGTGCAGCCGATGCCGAATGCGCAGACAGCAGCAAGGATTGCAAAGATGATGCCGGCCCATTTGGCGTGGAGTCCGCGGTCGAGGGCGTACATCGCGCCGCCGATCATGCTTCCGTTCTCACTCTTCACGCGGTACTTGACGCCGATGATGGTCTCGGAATACTTGGTGGCGATGCCGAAGATACCGGTGAGCCACATCCAGAGCACGGAGCCCGGTCCGCCCATGGCAATCGCCGTGCCCACGCCTATGATGTTGCCGGTGCCGATCGTCGAGCTCAGCGCCGTCGTCAGCGCTCCGAACTGGGAGACGTCGCCCTCGGCGTCAGGGTCCTTCTGCACGGACATCTTGATCGCCTTGAAGATGTGTTTCTGGATGAAACCGGTCCGGATTGTCATGAAAATGTGCGTTCCAAACAGAAGGATTATGAGCGGCCATCCCCACAAAAAACCATCTATCTTACTGATCACTTCACCAAAACTCATCGATTGCTGCTCCTTTCCCTCAAATCACTATAAAGTTGCACCGCGTTAAAGCGTTACACCTATTTTAGCTAATTTTCACAGTGTTGACAAGACAGTCATCCAAAAACGGCAAACACTGTGTTGATATTTTTCACAGTGTTGACAAGACGGTCATCCAAAAACGGTAAACGCCGTGTTGATATTTTTCACTGCTCCGAGAATCACATCCACCGGCCACGAGACACCGCAGTACCAGTAGCTGTTGTCCATGTGTCCCGGGTCGTTGACGGCGATTGTCCCGTCGGGAAGGATTCCCACGAGCAGGATGTAGTGCCCTTCATTTGTAAATGGCGGGCTCCCCACGTGTTCCATGACCGGCTGGCCGTTCCTTAAGGCCATGAGCACTTCGTCAAAGTCGCCCGTGATGTAGGCGTCCACGCCGTAGGAGGCGGCGGAGACGGTGCCGATGGTCACCATGGAACCCATGCCGGCGACGTACTGCCCGTTTTCCTTAAATTCAATCGGAGATATGATTCTCTGCTCCACATAGGAGAGCGCCATCGCCGTCGCGAAGTAGCCGCAGCCGGCCTCGTGCATCGTGTGGCCGTTGACGTTGAATGTGGCGAGCGGCCAGTCCTCGAAGAGCCAGGTTCCGTTGACGCAGTATCCGCGCCCCTGGTTGTAATAGGGGACCATCATGACGCCGTTGGCGTCCTTCGGGCGGTCCCTGGAGAAGCGGTAAGCTCTCTGCGGGGCGTCTCTTAGGAGGACGTGATTCCAGAATTCCTCCGTGGAGTGCTTGTGGTCCACTCCGACGAGGGATGCGGCGTGGCTGACGATCGCCTCATTTAACGTGTCCGTGACGAGGAAGTACTCCCCGCCCCTCGTGATGCATGCCTGGTACACGTATGTGTTCCCGGCCTGCTCCGCGACCAGGTAGTCAGCCCCGTTGTCGCACAGGAAAAAGACGTCCGCGCCTTCGTCCAGCTCGGTTCCGTCCGACAGAAGCTCGATCTTCAGGCGGCTCTTCAGGATGGTCTCCTTGTGCTCGCGCTTTCTCGCGTCGCGCATGTCGAGGAGATGGATCTTCCACGCGCGGTACCAGCCGGCGTGCCCGCCGTCCGACGAGGAGGCACTGGCCGCGGGCTGTCCGCCGCCTGCCCCGGAGTTGTCTGCTGCCGTCTCTGCAGGTGCTGCTGTCTCTGCGGGCGCTGCTGTCGGTTCCTCCAGCACTTCTCCGATGAGGATGGACTCCGCAGAAACCGGCGCCGCCCCCTGAAGAAGGGACACGGCCAGCACCGCTGCCGCTATTTTCTTCTTTATCCGAACTGACTTCATTTTCCGTAATCTGTACATAATCTGCGCTTTCCGTGATGCTTATAAGCCGCGGCATCCGCCTGTGAACTGCGGCGGTGTGCCCCATGTTTCATAAAGCTCCAAACAGGCGGGGACTTCCCTCAGCCCTATAGCAGCGGGATGTCCGGCGTACTGATTCATTGTATCCATTGTAACCGGGGAGACGGGGACTTCCCTCACCCGCCGTGCGCCGCCTCGTAGTCGCCCGCGATCTCGCTGTCGGTGCCCGAGTAGAGCTCATTTTCCACTTCCGGGACCGTGTCGGCCCGGTCGTAGATGATCACCGGGACGCCGTCCCACACGTTGTTGTAGAGGGTCTGCACCGCCGTATACGGCGTGTTGATGCAGCCGTGGCTCCCGTCGTAGAGCCAGATATCGCCCCCGTACTCCCCTCTCCAGCTGCTGTCGTGTATGCAGATGCCGTTGAACATGATGGCGATGACGTAGTTGGCAAATGCCGAGCCGTAGGTTCCCTCCATCGTGTGGTCGCGGAGCTTGTCGAGGACCATGAAGCAGCCGCAGGGCGTCGCCCTCTTTCTCGTCGCGAGGCCGGACACGATGCCCGTTCCGACGATGATCTCCCCGTCGATGTAATACCACATATGCTGCTCGTCGAGGCTGATCTCGATGTAGGTTTTCCCGAAATCCCCTCCGAGCTCATCCCGCTCGTATCCGAGCTGGTTCCAGGTGCACTCCACGCTCTGGCTCTGCCCCGTGATGAGGGCGTCGCGTATCGCAGCTGCCGTCTTCTCGAGGTCCATGTCGTAGCCGAAGCAGTCCCATTTGCTTCCTCCGACCTCCACGATGTCCCCGGCGTGGGCCTTGAACTTCCGCTTGCGGCCGAAGGTGCTGTACTTGTCGCGGAGCCCGACCGCGTAGGCGTATGCCGGGTCGGAGTTCACGGTGATCTCTCCGGTGTCCATATTGTAGTCGAGCCAGCTCCCGTAGATCTCTTTGGTCAGCTCCTCGGTGACGCCGCCCTCCATATTGATGCGGATGACGGTATCCTGAAAGGCTCCGATCGGCGCGAACTGCTTCTGAAGAGTCTCGTCCGAGGCATAGAGGGACGCCTTCTCGTAGCAGCCCGCCTTGTCGAGGTCGATCTCAGTCTCGCCGGAGCGGATCGCCGAGGCGATCGCCTCGTAGGTCCTGTCGGAATTTAACCGGTTCCCGTCGTCGGCCTCAAAGAGCTCATAATAGCCGCCCTTCTCCGAGCGGCCGATACAGGCATCGACCGGATCCCTGATGTCGTCCCCTGAGACGCATTGAAGCTCCCCGATCGCACTCTTTAGCTTGTCCTCGTCAAACACCGCGCTCCCGGCGGTCTTTATCTCCGTGGAGACAAATGGAGTCAGGGGCCATTTGAAAAAATTCTGATGCCTGACCATCTCCGGAAATGACGGGTCCATGGCGAGCGCATAGGAGATCCGGTCGCCGCCTATGATCTCTTCATTTCCCTCGATGGTCTTTACTTTGAGCTGCCACCCCTCATAGGTGTGCCTGTATACCTCCTCGGCCTCCTCAGCCGTCATGTGGCTGACATTCACGCCGTTTACGGAGGTGTTCTCCTGAAAGCGCCCGCTAAGGACAATCATGCCCGCGATGTAGGCCGAAAGGACGGAGATGCCGAGGATGATCAGGACGGTCTTCTTAAGCTTCTTCATTTTTTCCGGCCGGAGCCTTCTCTTCTTGCCTTCTGTCTCTCCTGTCAAAGAAGCACTCCTTTAGATCCGGGTCTCGACAAATATCGCGTAGATCGCGCGGATGGCGGTCTCGAAGTCCCTGTTTTCGACGCCGATGATGATGTTGAGCTCGGAGGAGCCCTGGTCGATCATGCGGATGTTGACGTGTGCGTGGGCCAGGGCGGAGAAAATCCGGGCCGCCGTGCCCCGCATGGAGCGCATGCCGCGGCCGACCACGGCGATGAGGGCCAGGTCGGACTCGATCTCCACGCTGTCCGGCTGGCAGTGCCGGTGGATGGCGGACACCACGCGCTGCTCCTTGTCCATGAATTCGCTCTCGTGGACGACGACGGTCATCGTGTCGATTCCGGAGGGCATGTGCTCGAAGGAGATGTTGTTCTCCTCAAATGCCTCAAGCACTTTCCTGCCGAAGCCGATCTCTGAGTTCATCATAGCCTTTGTTACGGAAACCGCGCAGAAGCCCTTCTTGCCGGCCACGCCGGTGATGGTGAACTTCGGCTTCTTGGCCGTGCTCTCCACGATCCAGGTTCCCTCGTCCTCCGGGCGGTTGGTGTTCCGGATGTTGATGGGGATTCCCTTCGACCTCACGGGGAAGATCGCGTCCTCGTGGAGCACCGCGGCTCCCATATAGCTGAGCTCGCGGAGTTCGCGGTAAGTGATCGTGTGGATCGCCACGGGATTGTTGACGACGCGCGGGTCCGCCACGAGGAATCCGGAGACGTCCGTCCAGTTCTCGTAGATGTCCACTTTGGCCGCGCCGGCGACGATGGAGCCCGTCACGTCCGAGCCGCCGCGGGAGAAGGTCTTCACTTTCCCGTCCTTGCTCTGCCCGTAAAATCCCGGAATGACGGCGTGGTCCACCATCTCCAGCTTTGCCCTCATCATCTTCTCGGTCTTGTAGGAGTTGAGCCCGCCCTCCTCGTTGAAGAAGATCACCTCGTAGGGATCGACGAACTGGAATCCGAGATAGGCGGCCATGATGATGCCGTTTAAATACTCGCCGCGGGATGCCGCATAGTCCATATACGGATCCTCCAGCATCCTGCGCTCGATGACCGCAAACTCCGACTCGAGGCTTAAGTCGAGCGAGAGCCCGGAGATGATGTCTTCATATCTCCTGCGGATCTGCGCGAGCTTCTCGGAGAAATCTCCGCCCTTCACCGCGATCTGGTACATCTGGATCAGAAGGTCCGTCACCTTCGTGTCCGCCGGATAGCGCTTGCCGGGCGCGCTCGGAATCACATAGATTCTTGACTCGTCTGAGCGGATGATATCCGCAGCCTTCCTGAACTGACCCGCGTCCGCAAGTGAGCTTCCGCCAAACTTCACTACCTTTCTCATATCAATTGCTTCCTGAACCCTTCCTAAAAAAA